>NZ_JBBMEI010000014.1:0-62830 GCF_040096655.1 Blautia intestinihominis
TCTGGTTGTTATCCCCCTGTATAGGGCAGGTTACCCACGCGTTACTCACCCGTCCGCCACTAGAAACAAATTAAATCGACCGAAGTTTCAATAATAGGTTTCCCGTTCGACTTGCATGTGTTAAGCACGCCGCCAGCGTTCATCCTGAGCCAGGATCAAACTCTCTGATAAAGTGTTTGATTACTCAAGACAACCAACTAGCTTAGTTATCTCTCGTCATTACTGTTATAAAAAGTTCATTCTATTGAATGATGATTCTTAAAGAATTTTCGAGAATCGTATGTGTTTCACTGTTTAGTTATCAAGGTTCTTTTGTGCTTTTCGCTCTCTTGCGACAGCTCATTTAGTTTATCACGTTCGTTTTTGTTTGTCAAGAACTTTTTTAAGTTTTTTCAAAACTTTTTTCGAACTCTTTCGTAATCTCGTTGCTCATCAGCAACTCGTTTACTTTACCACATTCATTTCTGAATGTCAAGCACTTTTTTGAAGTTTTTTAATTTCTTTTCAGAAGTTATTAACTTCAAAACGGAGAAGGAGGGATTTGAACCCTCGCGCCGGTTACCCGACCTATACCCTTAGCAGGGGCACCTCTTCGGCCTCTTGAGTACTTCTCCTGACTCCGAATTCATAATACTTTATGCAATTTGAAGTGCATTTCTTTCCGAAACGCATGGTTAATTATACATAACTCATTTTACATTGTCAACACTTTTTTTGTATTTATTTTAACTTTTTTTCATATGGTTTTTACATGGCTGCAGGGAGCAGGATTTTGAGCTCAAACCAGTTGTTTTCCTGTGCTGCCACAACGGATCCATTGTATTTTTCTACGGTGCTCTTTATACTCTTCATACCATATCCATGAAGCCGCCTGTCTTTCTTTGTCGTTACCGGCATGCCGTTTTTGAACTGGATCTTTTCGTCACAGTAATTCTCTGTACGGATGCGGACAAACTGCTTCTCTCTTGTTACATAGAGCCAGATCAACCGTTTTTGTTTTTCCTGCTGCTTTTGTGCGCTCTCAATGGCATTATCCAGCATATTACCAAATAATGCACTCACATCCATATCTTCCATAAAAGACAGCGCGCCCCCGTCTACGATAAATTTCAGTTCGATTTCTTTATTCTGACAAAGCAGCGCCTTATTCGTCAGCACAGCATCCAGGATCGGATTTCCGGTCTTGTTCTGTGTCTCGTATACTCTGATCTCACGTTCCATCTTCTCCAGATAGCTCGTGGACTTTCCTGCCTGAGCATAGGACTGCGTCTTGAGGAGGTTGATCTGGTGTTTCAGATCATGATACTTCTGATTTACCATATCGATATTTTCTTTTGATAACTGGTAATTTTTGTACTGCATCTCCATGATATTCCGAAGGGTATCTTTCTCAAAACGGATCTGTATCTCCTTAACCTGGACATGATATGCATACAGCACAGCAATTCCACTTAAATCCACAAGTGTACGGATAATAAAGATATCCATGACAAAACTTCCACTGAACAGTCCATCCTGGTCAAGATAACTCAGATTACTCATCGCAAATACAGATGTCGCAATGATGATGACCACCAGTAACTCTCTTCTTGTAATATGGATCTCTTCGAGATCTTTTTTGAGACTGAGTTCTATCAATGCCAGTATCGTAAAGATCACTGCATAGACAACTATCAGTTCCGCCCATCTCCAGAATTCTCCATGCATTCCTCTTGCATTCGTCATATAATAGTAGATCTGCCAGCACAGAGAAGCTGCAAACTCTCCGTTGATAAAAGCCTTTACGCAATAAAAGCCTGCCTCTCTGGGCGAAAAATCATTGCAGATATAAATGCCTCCCAGAATAAGCCCTACGATAACGACCATTGATGGAAGAAACAGTTCCCTCCGTACTCCATCTGTTGCTGTCATAAAAAATAAAAGGAGGGCAAACTGAACACAGCTTACTGCAGCCAGCTTCCATCTCCCGATTTTCCTTTCATTCGTACACGTGATCACAAGTACGGATAAAGCATAAGCTATGGCATAGTAATACCCTGGTGTATTTAGCACCTCTGTTGTGTTCATTTGCCCACCTCATTCAAATATTCATTTAATGCATCCAGAAACGGTTTGCGCCTGCTCCTGCTTACCTGTATGGTATCTCCATTGACGCTGACATCACTTCCCATATAATTGTCCACGTACTCCAGGTTTACCAGATAGCATCTGTTGCACCGGAAAAAGCGCTTTGCGTCCAGCTGGCCTTCCGCGTCACGGATCGTGCCTTTGGTCACAAAACTTCCCTCTGTTGTATGATAGATCAGAAGATGATCCTGTACCTCCACATAACAGATCTGTGCAATATCCAGTTTCTTTTTGCCGCCTTTCAGCGATATGGTGATAAATTCTTTTTCCTGTACTTTTACTCTGTGAAGCGCTCTCCCCATACTTTCCGAAAAAGAGAAATACGAAATAGGCTTCAGCATGTAGTCCAGAGCATTTACCTTATATCCCTGAATTGCATACTGAGGCATATTTGTTATAAATATAATGACGACATCCTTGTCCAGTTCGCGGATTTTTTCGGCGGCTTTCATTCCGTTCAGAAAAGCCATCTCAATATCCATGAGAATAAGATCGTAATCCGCAGAATAATCCGTCACGATATCTTCTCCGTCCCGAAACTCTGTGATCAGAAATTTCAGTCCGTTTTCCTTCTCGTATCGTTTCAGGTGAGTTCGTAACGCTTCCAGATCGTTCGTATCATCTTCCACTGTTGCAATACGAAGCATTTTCATCCCCCGGTCTTCTCTAATGATACTTGTAGTATAACAAGAAAAAGCACAGGAAACAATGCATTTTTTATTCCATATTTTTATTTCAGAGTAAAGGAAATAAAGTCAAAACTTCCTTTTCCTTCAAAGGTAAAGAACAGTGCTTCTCTGCTTCCAGAAACCTTAAGAGGAGCTTTAAATTCTTTGACTTCTCTGCACGGACTGACAGAAATTGATGCCACAGCTTTTCCATTCTCACTGGTACGAACATACAGAGTTCCTTCTGCGCGTCCTTTTACAGCCACACTGATCTCTTTTGTTGCCCTGAGGTCAAAATACTTAAAGCCTGCCAGGGCACCGTCGCACATATTTGCAATGTACTGATCCGGTCCGGACTCTCTGTCTTTTCCATCCTGAGTCAGATATGGACAGTCTTTCTTCGGATGCTTGATCATGCTTAAGAAACGTGTTCCCTTTTTTCCATAAAGGTTGCAGACAATATAGGACGGGTAAGTTCCTTTCCCTTCCAGCGGTCCGCCATTTAAACCGCAGGAGGTCATCTCTGCCTGATAAAATTTTCCGTCTTCGAAACAGATCTCTTCTGCCATCGCCTGACGGGAGGACTGTTTGCGGTTACTGTGTCTGTGATAGAAAACAAAATATTTTCCATTCAGCTCAATGATACTGCCATGTGTATTTCCAGTATCAAATCTTGCATGCTTCACATCCGGCACACCTTCAAGGCCCACATCACCGTTACTTACCAGAATGCCGCCATACTGGAATCCCTTTACCGGACTGTCACTTGTCGCATAGCAGAGTTCATGGCTGTTCATTGTACTGTAAATAAAGTAATATGTACCATCGAATTTACGCATGGAACTTGCCTCAAGAAAAGAATGACCCTCATAAGGTGTTCCGACAGACTCCTTTTCACCTGCAATGCCAATGTATGATGGTCCGTTCAATACGGTCAGCATATCAGAAGGATCGAGTTCAAAACACATCGGTCCATGCTCTGTTGGTTTGGAGCCATCCAGAAGGATCGGGTTTCCTGCCAGTGCAAAGCCTGTGTACAGATACAGTTTCCCGTCGTCATCCATAAAGATGCCCGGGTCAAACTGGAACGGCTCATTCTTCTTACCGATTGCAACGCCATCGCTGTATTTTACGTATCCGTAGAATTCGTATTTTCCTGCCGGCTCGTCACATACAGCTACGGATATCATCTTTGTACCACCCATAAAATAGTACAGATAAAATCTCCCATCCGATCCCTGTACCATATCTGGGGCAGCAAGGCCATTTGTCAGACGGATCCTCGGTGCCGCCGGATCCTGTTCTCTTTTATAAATACATCCTTCGTAACGCCAGTTACCCAGGTCATCTATCGGTGCGGACCAGCAGACATAATCGCCCAGACAGAAATTCAGTCCGTTGAAGATATCATGAGAACCGTAAACGTACACACGGTCTCCTACAACATGTGGTTCTGCATCCGGGACATATTCCCAGCTTGGCATGTATGGATTTACAGCCTGTTTTGTTTTCATATTTTCCCTCCAATTTCACATTTTCAATTTCACAATTCTGATTTCGTAACTCAAAATTTATAGTCTCACTTTTATCGTATCTGCATTGTATCATGATTTTCCGTATCGGATTTCTTTTGAACGTGGTTGGTTTATTTTTCTGCGTGATCTGTGTTTTCCCGAATCTGTCCCGCATATGTTGACCAGAAATAGTTTCGTTTATAACTGTCCGCGGACATCTGTGGAACAAGAATCTCCGCACTGGTGCCATCCAGAAGGTGCTGACCCACGATACATTTCGAAGGATCTTTCTGTTCAAGTACGATTGCCTTAAGACCTGTGCAGCCCGAAAAAGCATAATCCCCGATCTGCGTCACATTCTCCGGAATCACGATCGTTTCTTCGCCCTGATATGCCTCGCTGTCTCTTGCAGTCCATATCCTTGTCTCTGTAGATATATCTTCCCATGTCCTGTGAGGTTTCTCCGGAAGTTCCACATTTACAGTCCTGTCATCGCCAAGCATCGCTTTGATATCCCGGATCAGCTGCACAGTATTTACTTCTTTTCCCGCCTGATTCAGATGAAAATTGGTGTCAAAAAACCATTCCGCTTCCATCAGGCTGTTTTTCGGATTTCCTATAACCGGAAAATCCAGTTTCTGACGCAGGAACACATCATATGATTTCAGATCATCTGCGTCTTCCACTGCCAGCTCGTTTACCGGGCAATATCTGTACCAGACGGCTGCGCCTTTTTTCTCAAGACGCTCTGCCCAGACATTCATATACTCCAGAAATTCCGGCTGCACCACATCTTCTGTAAATCTTACTTTCTGGTTCACATCATAACCGCCCGGAAGTATATTCTCTCTGCACGTATCCAGATTGATATCTCCATAAGTATTAAAGGATTTTTTCTGATATACGCTGTCTGTCGGAGGATTTTTTCCCTTCCATACATAGTTCAGTTTTTCCAGAGCAAATCCCGGGAAATTTCCCAGCATCACTTCAAAATTTTCACTCTTTATATGGCGCAGCATCCCAAAAGCTCCGTCAGCAGCCTGCCACATATATTCTCCATTAAAATAATCTGAAAGCGTCTGCTCACTCTGTTCCGGGGAAAGGATCACAATATCCCCTTCACGAATATACGCTTCGGAAAGATCCATGACCGCCTTCGTCCCAAGTCCTGCATACATGCCAAAGTTGACAACCTCATACGAAGGAAAAATTTCGTCGATCATCTCGCTGTCACAGTCAAAAGCAACGCCGCTGCCGCCAACAAGTACGATTCTCTGTCCCGGAGTTTCCTTTAATCTCTCATATTTACTTTTCAGTTCTCCCATAAACGTATCCCCATACTGTGCAGGCAGTCCAAACCCACAGATCAGGAAAAAAATCTGCTCCACCAGAAGCACTGCCAGCGCAATTATGACAACACGTCTTACTGTTTTTTTATCCATATTTAAAACCTGAAATAAATAAATGCATTTTCACCGCCGGATGCCATCATGCCAAGCCATGAAAATTCAATTACAGTCACTATCACAACAAAACCTGCTGCCGCCAGGCAAAGTCCCTTCCTGGTCTGGCAGTACTTATCAATTTCCTCGGAAATCCGTTCCAGAAGCACCCAGGTAATTCCTGTCGCAAGCAGCCGCAGAATCGCCAGGCCCTGAATGCCAAGAAAACTCATCGTCTCCGAGATTCCACTGCCCAGTGGATTCACAAACGGCTGCAACAAAATCTGCCACGCACCGAAAAGCGAAGGCGCCCGGAAAAACACCCAGGCAATATTCACAAGAAGCATCGTCATAACCCATCCAGCCGCCGGATGCAGAATCCTCTTTTTATCTTTCCTTATCCGCGAGAAGCACATAGCCACAACCATATAGATTCCATGGATCAGTCCCCACACAACAAAATTCCAGGACGCGCCATGCCAGAATCCACTCAACAAGAAAACGATCAGCACATTCCGGCATCTCTTCGCAAATCCTCTGCGGTTTCCTCCAAGTGGAATATATACATAATCCGTAAACCAGCGCGTCAGACTGATGTGCCATCTTTTCCAGAAATCCTGTATGCTTACTGCACGGTAAGGATGCCTGAAATTTTCCATAAGCCGTATCCCCATCATACGTGCCGCACCTCTTGCAATATCTGTATATCCGGAAAAATCACAATAAATCTGAACGGCAAAAAACACGGTTCCCAGAACCGCACCAATCCCACCGGCATCCTGCGGTGCAGCATACACTCTGTCAACATACACAGCCAGATAATCTGCCACGACAACTTTTTTGTAAAATCCCCGGAGCATCAGCCAGAAACCATTCAGCAGATCTACCCGGCTCCTTGTATGTTTTTCCTTCAGCTGTCCGAGGAGATTCCCCGCCCTCTCGATCGGGCCTGCCACCAGCTGTGGAAAGAATGAAACAAACAGAGCATAACTTGCAGGATTTTTTTCCGCAGAAATCTCGCCCCGATATACATCGATCACGTATGCCATTGTCTGGAAAGTATAAAATGAGATTCCCACTGGCGGGACCGAATATTTCAGTCCGGTCAGAAGTCCCAGGCACACAGCCACAGCAAAAATCAGCCAGGTTCTTCTGTGTCTGCCTTTTTCGATAGCAATTCCCGCCAGATAAGTAACCGCCGTTGTAAGCAGAAGCAGCCCTCCCGCCCAGGAACTTTCCCGTATATAGAAAAAGTAACTCACTGCCAGCAGAAAAAGTTCTCTGTGTTTCCACGGAATCTTCCAGTACAGGAGCACCACCACTGGAAAAAGGAAAACAAATGTCAGCGATATAAAATTCATTTTTTCTCCTCCTTCGCAAGCTGTTCTTTCAGATCATGGATCACTTTTTCGGTCCGGATCTGCGCCCCTTCTGTAGATAAATGATTATCTGTCCCATACAGATAGATTCCTGTATATAAAGAATCCTCAAGTTCAGAAATAACAGGAACATGCAGCTGACTCTTAAAATATTCATGCAGGCGGGCTCTTTCCTCCTGCGTGCTGTCTTTTGAAAGTGCATATTTATTTCTGGGTGAATAGGTAAAATAAACTTTTATTCCCTGATCCATAAATTTCTGAAACTCTGCATTCGCAGAATCGATATACGTTTCTTTCGGAAAGGCGTTTACTGTATAATTTACCGGAAGTCCGTAAATCGGTTTTTCACTCGTGGAATTCGGGCGATATACGACATAATCCCCATACTCATTGTAACTTGGTTCCTCCACTTCATTTCCATCCTCATCATAATCTGAAGCACAGACATCGTAATTTTTTCGTTCCATATCCTGTCTTGCTGTCTGGTATGCAGAAAAAGCTGTAAAGACCTGTGCATATTCCCTGAGGTCTAAATCGGCAAATGCATCATAATTGGATTCCATCATGGCAAATGTCGCATAATCCAGTTCCTTCTGATAACAGAACTGCCTGTTTGCCGCATCAAATTCCGGAGAGTCCAGAAGAATATCTCCCTCCTTCATGCAGGACCGGATCAGTTCAAGCTGCGGAAGTGCCGGTGAGTAAGCAAAAACTCCCATATTGACCACCTCATAATCAGGAAAAGCCTGATCGAGCATCGCACTGTCGTATCCAAATCTCGTCGAAGAACCGGAAAACAGGACAATCTTCTTTTTGTCCTTCAGACTCAACAGACGATCGTATTTATCCTGAAAGGTATCGAAATAATTTCCACTGTAAGCTGGAGCCTCGATCGAATTGATATGCAGGGTACGAAGCATATCGCAGTCCTGAAATGCATAATCGCTGATTTTCTCCAGATCATCGTAGATATACAGCTGTTCCAGTCGACTGTTCCTGAATGCCCACTTTTCAACTTCATGAATCCCAGGTGAAAGGATCACGGTTTTGCACTCTGTGTCTGCAAAAGCCTGTTCCCGGATGGTTCGCACTGGAAAACCCCCAAGGCTGGACGGAACGCAGATCTGCTGTGCCTTTCCGATATAGCTGGTTATGACTGCAAAGCCTGACACTTTTTTGTATACAAAATCTGCCTCGCCTGTCCAGGGAATCCATTGTGCATACAGCACAAGTCCTTCTTTCCATTCGGTCCGGCTTCCGAGCCCCACTGCCTGTCCGGTTCCATCGGCTCTGGTATTCCATCCAAGCAGTGTGTATCCATCTCTGGCAAAAAGATCCGTTCCGGTCGAAGTATTGATCCGCTGATGTGTACCGCGGTAACAGATACTTACTCTGTCTGAATCTCCTGAAATGTTTTGTCCGCCATTGGCATCATAGACAATCTCATATTTTCCTTTTTCGGCCTGAATGCAGATACTCTCTGAATAATTTACTTCATGCAAAACAAGATTTACTGTTTTTCCATCATCCTCTTTTGTTATTTCGGTCTCGCCATGATAATCTGTGCCAAGAAACTGCCAGTTATCATCCAGCGTGATCGTAAAGCTCACATCACTTCCAGATTTTATTGTTCTGGCAGGATCTGTTACATGGTAGCCTTCTCCGGCTTCCAGAACGATATGACAGAGATTTTCTTTCTCCGTGTTTTTCTGACCGCATCCGGACAGTCCTGCTATCAGCAGAAGAAGGAATATCCCAGATGCCATTTTCAATTTTCTTTTGCGCATGAATCAAATTCCTCCTTCCATTTCTGACTTAAACTGACTGGCGGTCTTCCGGCATATTCAAGGCACAGTTTCACACTTACTAACCTTATATATACCAGAAGACCGCCTCATTGTAACAGCCCTTTTAGGCTCTTTATTTATTTGTTTTTTCTCGCTGCAATTGCTTTCTGCTCTTCCGTCAGATCCTTCTCTATTGTAAAGAAGAAGATCAGAACTGCACAGATCACATAAGCAATTGTCTCTACCCAGATATATCCGACAGAGATTGCTGTCTGTGCTGCAGCTGTCTGTGCCGCAGTACCAAGTGCGATATCTGCTGCCTGGTCATATCCACTGGCATTTAAGATCGCACTGAAAATAGAGTTGCATACAGGAGTTGCAGCTACCATGATGGAGCTGTAGATAGACATTGTCAGTCCATCTGTACGGATTCCGGATTTGTATTCGATATGGTCGATAACATCCGCAAGCATTGCAAGGATCATGTAGCATGCCGGAGCGGATCCGAGACATTTAAGCGCGACGCCAATTGCTACAGGAACGATCTGTCCGTTACCCATAATAGCGATTACACCGCCGACAGATCCCAGAAGCATGCCGACCATACATACGATACGTTTTCCAAATTTGTTGCAGAGAGGTACGATCACCACTGCTGCCACAGCCATCGGAACCGCACCCATGATGCTCAGGAGTGACTGTGAAGCGCCCCATGCATCTGCTGTACCGAAGAAAGTATTGTCCATTACCCACTTACAGAAATAAGTCATTGAGCCATTTTTCATCGCGCCGCTCCACTGGAATCCCATGTAGAACAGCATAACGATCCACCACATTTTTTCACTGGCAACTGCAGAAAGCTGTTCTTTCAGAGAAGCAGTTTTAACCTTTGCTTCCTCTGTTGCTCCCTCAGACATCTGTTCTTCTGTTACACGCTCACGTGTAAACTTGAACTGTAAGAAGATCGTCAGTGCAGAGAAAATGGCGATCGCAGTCATAGCTACAAACCACAAATGCTGATTTTCTTTCAGGGCGAAAGAAACCAGGATCGGAAATACCATGGAACCTGCACCCATAACGGCAAGTCCTGCCACATTGGTAAAGGAAGCCAGGGCTCCTCGCTGCTTACTGTCTCTTGTAGATACAGGGATCAGTGTGGAGTTTGCTGTATTATAGATCGGATAAGCGACTGCATAAAACAGGTTGTACGCGATCGCGATCCATACCATCTTGGCAGTTCCCTCAAAAGGAACTACAAACATCAGAACAGAGGCAATAGACAGGGTCAGTGCGGACAGAAGGATCCACGGTCTTGCCTTTCCTGCCATTGTTCTCGTGCGTTCAATAAGCTGACCTACGATCAGGTTTGCCGCCACGATCAGGATGGTCGAAAACAGCTGTAAGGTTGTCAGAAATGTCAGGTTCAGTTTCAGGACATCTGTAAAATAGTTCTGAAGGATACTGGTAAAGATACCGGAAGCCAGAAGTGCTCCGAACGGTCCGATAAAATATCCGATCAACATCTCCGGAAGTTTTACATCATCTGATTTGATCCTGGAACCGGTCAGGGGACCGTTCCAGAAATCTTTCTTTGTCTTGCTCATAAAATCAATCCTTTACTACTTTGAAGAAGGAAGAAATAATTGTACATATCAGAGCAGCCGCGCACACGATCATTCCAATGATTGCACCCTTTAAATCCGCCATATTCTGAGCGTTGTTCTCAAAAGTCATGATCGATCCGATCGCAGCGATCCTGCTGCTGATAAACTGAATCAGTGCATATGCTGTCAGTACACCACACGCTACTGGAAGGATATCCAGAACCGGTTTTGCTCCCATTCTCATAGAAGCTGCGATCATAACGATCTCAAGGATCGCAGCTGCAGCCAGGCAGGCTACAACCGCATTGTTAACGCCACTGTTTATAAAATAATTTGTTTTGCAGTTCATCATGTACAGAACCAGTCCTGCAACAGTCACAAGAGCAGTGATTACACTTAAGACCAGTCCTGCGCCCATTTTTTTCTTTTCAGCCATAGTTTCGTTTTCCTCCTTACTGCTCTTTCTTTTTCAGTCCAAGCAGATACATTGCTGCACAGAGTACAGTCAGTACACCGAATCCAACGCGAAGACCTGTGATCAGGTTATCGTACCATGTATTCAGTTTTTCAATATGTGTAGTAGTTGCCATGCCATCCATTGCATTGGAATTTGCAAGTGCATAGTTCTGATACAGCATTGCCTGTTTCAGGTCTGTCAGAAGTTCTTCACTCTTGCTTGCATTCTCTACACTCCAGTATGGCCATACTGCTTCTACTGCTGCCATTGTGTTATCACCGGTGTTACATGTCATGGTTACACCATTATGTACTGCCATGCGGATCTTTGTATAAGTCGGATCCTGAATGAAGTCCTCAGACATCAGACCCTTGAATCCCCATTCTTTACGAACGATGTTCAGAAGCAGTCCGGTATGTGCATTACTTGTCACACAGCCGACACGGTTGTATGCAGTCATTACAGCAAGCGCATTTGCATCTTCGATACAGGACTGTACACCACGCAGTTCATTTTCACGGGCAGCCTGCTCTGTCATAAACTCGGCAATACCTGTACGGTTGATTTCAGTGTCATTGAATGCCAGATGTTTCGGTGCGATCAGTACGCCATATTCATGTCCGGCTTCGATGATTGCTGCACCCTGACCAGCTGTCAGAACTGCATCTTCAGAGAAGTACTCGTGGTTACGTGCATTGTAAGGTGTACGATGAAGGTTTGTTCCAACGCCCCACCAGATTGCTGTGTTTGCCCACAGAGAATAGTTACCGATTACTTTGCCCCATTCTTCTGCCAGCTGTTTGCTGAATGTCTGACCAATTACAGTTTCAACTGCCATAACACCCATTTTGTAATCACGGTTCGGATCATCCTCTGCGATCACGCATGGATCTCCTGTGGAATCGTCTGAGTTTGCATACTGTCCCAGCGGATAGGAGTTGAATCCGTTCGGTCCGTCGTTCTGGATAGCTTCCGGAGAAGTGATAGATTCGATCGTTTTTGTACTGGTTCCGCCAAGTCCTGTACGAATCAGGCATTCTTCCAGAGTGATCTGATCCATCAGATCATCCCATCTTTCATCTGTAATATCGTCTACTCCTTTGAGGTTAGCCAGAGTCATTCCATTGTCTGCACCAAAGGTTACAGAAGACGGATCTCCGTTTGCTTCGATATCACTGTAGTCATCAGCCATAGTACTGATCATTTCGTTTGTAGCTGTCAGGTCTTTGTATGTTTCCGGCCAGGTTCCTTCCCAGTCATTTCTGCTGAGATAAGTAACTGTGTCTTCCATCCAGTTGTTCAGATCTGCATCCTGGAGCTGATTTTCTACTGGTGTACCATTTAAGGTTACAGCGAAGGAAGAAGAATCAAAATCGCCAAGTTCCCATGTCTGTACGTTGTCTTTATTTCCGTCAACTTTCTGATCCTGTGCGGCAAGGACATTGTTTACAGCCTCATGTGCACCGTTTCCAACAGTGAAGTAATAAGTTCCGTTGTCCAGGATCCAGTTACCGGTTGTACCTGCTTCGTTATCACAGGTGCTGTCCCAGCTTGCCATATCCTGTGCATCTGCTGTGATGGTAACAGTCTGGCTTTCTCCTGGCTCGATCATATCTGTTTTTTCATAATCCAGAAGCTGAACTGCTGATTTTTCTACTTTGTTCTCTATGTCATAGTCTGTATAAGGAACAGAAGTATAAAGCTGTACAACATCTTTACCTGCAACATCACCGGTATTCTTAACCTCTACCTCAGCAGTTACCGTTCTGTTCTCAAGGTCTACATCTACACTCTTGAGAGTCTGTTCGAAGGTTGTATAGGAAAGACCATATCCAAATGGATAAGATACTTCATTATCATAATCCCATGCTTTTCCTGTAGAACTTCCTACGGTTGCATCTGCATTTCCCTGTCCAAGTACAGTGTCTGCATATCTGGTTTCGTAATATTTATATCCTGTATAAATACCTTCTGCTTCAACTTCTTCTGCATTGATATTTACAGTCGGATCTGCATTGATCCACTCATAATTTCCGAAGTTCTGTGCTGCCGGTGAGTTGGCATTTGTTACAGCATAGGTATCTGTCAGATGACCGGACGGGTTTGCCTCTCCAGAAAGAATATCTGCAACACCATAGAAACCATAGCCTCCCGGAAGACCTACTTCCAGGATAGCGTCTACGCCGTCATTGTTTTTGATCTCATCAATCTCCATTGCGTTTGCATTGTTCAGCATAACGATGACTTTACCGCCGTTGCTTTCTTTTGCTTCAACTGCAGCATTGATCAGGTCACGCTCATCATCACTTAATCCAAGCGGATCGGTCTGGTTCAGATCCTGAGATGCATCTACGCCGTCCACACCCGGAAGGTAAGTTCCGTTCTCTGTAGAGGAACGTCCGATCGTTACCAGCATGACATTGTAATCATCCATAGATTCTTTCCACTGGCTGTCTACACTGTCCATTGTTTCCTGTGAAGGCTCTTTGCTTGCAAATACGCCGTCTGTTGCAGGTGCTGTAATGTGGTAGTATTCTACGATATTTCCCCACATATTAACCTCTGTCTTGAACTCTGATTCCAGACTCTTGTACAGATTCTGAAGGTCTTCATTGATGCTGAATCCTTTTGCAGCTAATGCTTCAACAAAGTCTACAGTATCTGCATCTGTTCCTTCATTTTCAGTCAAGGAACTTCCCATGTCACCGCCCTGTATCGGATAGTAGCTGGAAAATCCAAGAAGGGACAGCTTCTGTGTCTCATCTTTTGACAGCGGAAGTGCATTATTCTCGTTCTTTAACAGAACAGTTCCTTCCTCACTCATACGTTCTCCGAGATCCTCGATGGACTCCAGAAGTTCTGTAGTGCTGGAATAGTCAGACTTATATGTATACAGATCCTCGTCTGTACTGTCTGTTACCATAGCACTGCTCTTGGTTCCAAGAAATTTGTCGATGTCTGTACGATAGCTGTCTACTACAGGTCCTGCCGCAACAGAAACGGTCAGAAGAGACGCTGTAAGAGTAGTCATACCACGCCAGATATTTTTTCTGCTCATGATTTTATCTCCTTTCTTTCCCTGAAATATGGGTAAGCCTCATCGCTCAAGTGCTTCCATAATTTCCATGACCTAAATTTAACATAAATCCCAAAAACGCTCCCATTTTTTTCGCAGACTGCACTTTTTCAGCCGTAAATGGGAGCGTTTTTTTATTGAATTTTCACAAGCAAAATTTTTCAAGGAATCTTGCACAAATTGTGATATTTGTTTTTGTCTATATTGCCTATATGATAATTTATTTCTGTGTTGTTACCGGAATCTCACATGTATATGTTTTTTCTTCATCAGAGACCGTGATCTTCACGGATCCGCTTTCTCCGGCACGGACTACAGCCATCGCCTCACCATAATAAGTATCGACGGTATCCTGTGCATAGTTACCTTCCACATAGGAGCAGGCACTTCCCAGACCTTCAAGCGTAGCATTCTCTACTGTAACTTTCAGGTGATGTTTTTCCATCGGTTTCCAGATTCCGTTAAAGTCTCCGTACTGCAATGGAACAAACAGCAATCTGCCCGCTTCCACAGTTTCCTGTTCCGGTTTGATATGAAGCATGGTTTCTTTATTTGCTGTCATCAGTGTCTGGCGGTTGATCTCACGTCCGTTCTTATCATAGGAAACTGCTGTAATCTCGCCATCCTCATATGGAATGTGGAATTTAGTCCTGCATTTTTTTACTTTGCCACGTGCAGCTTTCTTTCCATTGACCAGAAGCTCCACCTCTGCTGCCCTTGCAAAAACTTCTACTTCAGCTTTTTCTCCGGCACATCCTCGCCATGACCAGCTCTCCAGTGCTTTGGTCAGAGCCCATCCTGTCAGGTTCAGGTTTTCTTTCTGATAAACAGGTTTCACGGCGATAAACGGACCTGTTTCCCGTTCAAAAGCAACTCTTGTGTAAGCTGCCTCTGCACGCGGCTTTCCAAGAAGGTCGATTCTTCCGTTATTTCCAGTCATTCTTGTATGCGGCATCTTGCCTTTGTATTCTTCGTATTCAGCTGCACCGTCTCCGGTCTCTCCGATATATTCCCATCCTGACCAGACAAAATCTCCCAGGATCCGCTTATTCTTCTTGGCAATTTCCCAGAAACTGTATGCATCCTTGCAGAAAGTCTCTGTACCGAGGATCAGACGTTTCGGGTATTTCTTCAGGTCATGTTTGTAGCGGAAAAGTCCGTAGTTGTATCCTGCGATATCCATGTTCGCATATGCATCCTTTGTTTTCCAGTCACATGGCGGGAGGGTCGCACCGATCTTCATGAAGTAATCTCCGACCAGACAGGCAAGGGTATTATAAAATTCACTTCCTACTGGTTTCTTCTTCTCTTTTTTCTCTGCTTCCTGCTTTGCAGACTGGGCGCTTTTTTCTGCCTTATCATCACTGTAAACGCCCATTCCCATAGAACTTAAGAAGTTAAAGAAAATGTTGATCCCGCAGGTTACTGGTCTGTGCGGATCCAGTTTATGAAGGTAAGAAGTCATTCTGCCGGTGAGTTCGATTCCTTTTTTCTGTGCAGTCTCTGCAACTTCATTTCCCGTAGAATACATGATAACAGACGGATGGTTGTAATCTTTCTCCACCATATCCTTGAGGTCCTGCTGCCACCATTTCGCAAGGTAATTCACATAATCATATTTTGTCTTATGGATATACCAGACATCGACATATTCATCCATCACCAGCATTCCCAGACGGTCGCAGGCATCCAGCATATCCTTAGAACATGGATAATGAGACGAACGGATCGCATTATAGCCATTCTCTTTGAGGATACGGATTCTGCGCTCCTCTGCCTCCGGATACGTGCAGGCACCCAGCACACCATTATCGTGATGCACACAGGCACCACGGAGGATTTCTCTCTTACCATTGATCGTAAGGCCTTTTTCCGGGCTCCATTCAAGAAGTCGGATTCCAAATGTTTCCTCTACAACATCTTCTCCAAATGTTGCACGCAGAGTATAAAGATTTGGATGCTTACAGTCCCAGAGTTTTGCGTTCGGGATCTCCATACGGAAAACCGACGGGTGTCCATCATTTTCTATTTCTTTTGTAAGAACATTTTGCTCTTTGTTCAGGATTTCAACTTTCACCATTCCCGGGCAGGAAGTCTTGATTTCTACTTCGATCACTGCCGGGGCATAGCTTACTGTATGGATCTTGATTCCATTGACCGGAATGTACTTCTTATCGCCTGTCCAAAGATATACCGGACGATAGATGCCGGTTCCGGAGTACCAGCGGCTGTTTGGCTGATCAGAATTTCGTGCGATCACACGGATCTCATTCTGTGCCTCATATTTCAGAAGCCCTTCTGTATCTACATAAAAATTTGTATAACCATACGGTCTGTATGCTGCTTTTGTTCCATTAATATAAACTTCCGCATTGTGATAAACACTCTCGAATTCAATGAGAACTTTTTTGCCGCTGTACTCTGATGGCACAAAAACATGTTTCGTATATTCGTAATCGCCGCCCAGATACCAGCCGGAGTTTCCCTCACTGACACTTTCCTCAGTACGCGGCTCACTCCGCATCGCATCATGCGGAAGTGTCACAGAATACGGTTCCTCATCTCTGGTAAGGCATCTGCATGTCCAATTTCTGTTAAAATCTATTTTTTTCATATCAAATCTTTACCCTTCTTGTTTCTCCTCTGACCAGAGAAAATTTTTGTTCACCGAGTTCCAGAACTCCACCGTCTGCAGCCGGTGTCACTTCCAGATATTCTCCATCCCAGAGCAGTCGGACTGTTCCATGGCTTCCCACCGGGAGTGTGCAGTCCAGTTCTGTAAAATACTGCATCTGTGGTTTTAATACATAAGTCGTCTCTTCTCTGTTTACGAGATCCAGTCCGGCAAAATATTTTGCCAGGAAATAGATCGGGCTTGCTGCCCATGCATGACAGAGGCTCTTGCCAAAATGATCACCGTACATGTCGTACTGTTCTTCCTTCGGCACAGACGGATCGTACTCTTCCCAGAAGGTAATTGCTCCAAGATCCAGCATGCCGCCCCAGTAGGAACGGATCTTGTCCAAAACTTCGGTCAGTTTTCCCATCTGGCACAGTACATCCAGTTCGAAGAAGTTAAAATATGGTGTTGTGATCGCCGGGATCTCATCGTTTTCGAGTACGTTTGTGAGGATTTTTTCCTGCTTATCCTTATCTGCGATAGCAAATAATACAGCAAAAATATTTGCATGTCTTGTCACATTTCGTTTCCCGGAAGTAAAAGAATCGATGTACGCACCTTTTTCCTCATCCCAAAAAAACTCTTCAATGGCAGCAGCCAGTTTCTCATACTCCTGTCTGTAAGCACTTCCGTCCTTGCCAAGCTTTTCGCTGATCTCTGCCATCACACGGAAGCATGCCGCATAAAGCATCTGTTCTGCACAGAGCGGGCCATCTTTGTCCATGTCTGCCCAGTCGATATAAATCCAGTCTTTTTCCTTTCCGATCAGGAAACCGTGTTCATCGCGTCTTCCATTGCAGAATTCCATAAGGGAAACCATCTTTGGATAAACCAGTTCCAGAAAATCCCTGTCACCGTATCCTTCATTGTGATAATTCACCCCCAGAAGCCACAGAAGAGAATAGTCTACGATCGTATTGATATGTCTCGTCATCGGGTCATTGCCGCGCAGTGCCAGAATCGTTCTCTGGTCGATATCTGCATCTGCCATCAGATAACGATTTACAAAAAAGCTCTGGTATGCATCTCCCGACCAGATCCATTTGTCACGTTTGGCACCATCAATAAAAAAGATGCCGCTGCAGAGGCGGAATGTATGCTCTGCCACAGACCAGATCTGGTTCAGGCGTTCCTCTCCGCAGTGGAATGCAGCTTTCACCGGAATGTCGACATACTGATGATTTGCTTTCAGTATGATCTCTCCCGGTTTGCAATCCGGAATGTATGCAAAATGTACTGCACAGCAAGGACATTTGCCAGTCTCCTTGTCCGGCTGCCAGCTATAGTAGCAGTTTACAGGGTCGATTGCCTCTTCTCTGGATTCGCCACAGCAGATCAGTATCGGCTGATATCCGTTTTTGAACTCTGCTTCCAGAACTGCATTCAGCTCTGTCTCAAATTCATAGAGCGTTCCGCCGTTGTATTCTGTTACGTTGACTGGTTCATATATTTTCTCGCTGTATTCCCAGACTGTCGGATTCTGTTCCGGTCTGGTGAAATATCTGCTTCTTCCTGCCGGCTGCGGTTCCTGATCATAATCTTCTGCTATCCAGCCTTTGTCTGAACAGATCACATCACCTTCTACATAAATACATGGAAAAGCCTCAATACATCCTGCGTGAACAGCGATTGCAACTTCTCCCGGTCCACAGGTGATCTTTTTTCCAAATGGGTATTTCTTTTCTCCTGCCAGTACATGCCCGATTGCATTGGAATATACAGTAAAGGAAGTTTCTTTTTCCAAATGATAAGTACGGCGAAAAGCCACACGGTTGCGGAATCCTTCGCTTTTCCAGAAAGCCGGCCAGCCAAAGCCTCTCTCCACACGGCTGAAATTCTGCTTCATTCCATGATATAATTCAAAATCTCCCGGATACCAGATCCAATAACTTTTGCTCATTCCCGATTCCTCCAAATCTTGTTTGTTTTCATCATATATTTTCTACTTTAACTATACGGGCTGTCCACGCTTAAAGTCAAACACAGTTGACGTTCAAAAAACAGCTGTTCACGCAAGGCAGGGGTAGCCCGGATTTCTGTTGGAAACTTAAGCATTCTATGATAGACTGGATCTTAAAAAAAAGTAAAT
Organism: Blautia intestinihominis; assembly: GCF_040096655.1. NCBI lineage: Bacteria > Bacillati > Bacillota > Clostridia > Lachnospirales > Lachnospiraceae > Blautia > Blautia intestinihominis. Next base: position 18,824 of record NZ_JBBMEI010000014.1, read on the forward strand.
CTATATAAAAGAAAAGAGGGATTTTTATGGGTGAGATCATTGAGGAATTTTTTAACGGATACTGTCGGAATTTTGACATGACACAGACTGTAATCTGTGAATTCGAGCAGTTTCCAGAGGGGCTTCGTCTTCTTGATTCAAGCTGCGAATACGGGGTCTGTCAATACAGCAAAGACTGCACTCTCATGAAACAGGCACTTGCCAGGGAAAAAGAATGATCTGGACACACTACACAAAAACAGCCGGAAGCTTAACTGCTCCCGGCTGTCTGTTTCTCAAATATTCAGTTAATCCCATCCACCATATTCCTGAATGGTTTCTTCGACTCTTCTTCTGACCTCTGCTGCGATCTCTGTTGATTTCATATCCTTGTATTCGTCATAGCACATCGGTTTCAGGAAATGTACCTGAACGGTCAGCGGAGCCGCTGAGCCTGTGTCAAACGCCTTGTAGGTGTCGATCAGTGCTACCGGAACGATCGGGCATCTGGCTTTCATAGCTGCCTTGAAACTTCCCCCCTTAAATTCCTGCGGATGGTTTCCATTCTTGCTTCTGGTCCCCTCCGCAAAGATAAGATAATTGCGACCGCTCCTGACTTCCTTCGTGACATTGAGGATTACCTGCATGGACTGTCTGATATCCTCTCTGTCCATGATAAAAGCCTTCATACAGGTAAATACCTGCTTCAGAAATGGAACATTACCCACTTCTTTCTTGGCTACAACAGAAAACGGCACCGGGCAGGCATCCAGGATCGCCAGAACGTCATACAGTCCCTGATGATTCGGATAAAACATAAATCCATTCTCCGACGGAATATTCTCTACTCCGTAGGACTTGATCGTAATGTTTCCGCCTGTATTCGCCTTGCAGTCGATTTTCTTGAGCAGCGCATAACGCTTTTCTTCCGGATAATCATCCACATGTCCCGCATACCAGTTCAGCATAAACCATCCATAAGGCACAAAGAAAAGATTTCGTAATACCATCATTATGATTCTTTTCATGCTACACCTCCCCAGGATCCTTTTAACTTAATTTTGAAGCGATTTTTTCTTCGTATCCTGGATTCTTCTTGATAAATTTATCGTAGGCAACGGTGTATTCCTGATATGCATCTGTCTTCATGAACAGCGCATATTTCTCTGCTGCCTGTTTGTTCATATCATTGGTAACATCTGATGGTGCAAGTATATAGTACTTATTGTCATCTTTTTTCTGAGTCATATAAGTACTGATGCACGGATAGCTCTGTCCGTCCTTGAGTACCAGATCATACGTAATATATATAAATGCATAATTACCATCCTGGTATATCTTATCGCACTTGTTGATCTGGATCTTCTCCGGAGAATGCGCTGCAAAATACTTGATATTTGCATCTATCTCTGCCTGAAGATTGTCATCTGCCTTGGTCACTCCATAGCATTTCTTAATCTTATTTTCATTGCCGCTCTCGTAGGATTCGATCAGGGCTTTGACAACTCTTTCCGGTGTTTTGTGGCTGATACCGCAGCTTCTCACAGCAAAAATGATCGCTATGAGCAAAATTACAAGCACTGCGCCTCCCGCAATATACTGTACGGGAATATCCATCTTTCTGGATCTGCTCTTCTTTTTGCTTCTGGAAGTTCTGGGACTGGTTGACTTACTGCTGCCATTTACCTTGCGCATGCCAGTCCTTGAACTTCCCGTTCTTTTTGTTTCGAGTGCAGATCTTCTGATGTTGGATTTTGAATGTCCGGTCTTTCGGCGGCTTTTGGTATTCTTACTGCTCCTGGCAGCAGTTTTGCTGCCGCTGTTTAATGTGACATATTCCTTCTCCATGATGATCTAACGTCCCCTTTATTCTTCCGTGCTCTCCTGTACTTCATCATTTGCTTCGTTTACAGGTTCTTTTGCTGTCTGCTGATTCTCTTTGTCTTCTTCTTTCTCTCTGACTTTCGCAAAGCTTGCAACGGTCACTCCTTTGGAAAGATTGATCAGTTTTACTCCTGAGGTAATTCTTCCCAGAATAGAAATATCAGCGCACTGCAGACGGATAATAATTCCCTCTGTGGTGATCATCATGATCTCATTTTCTTCATTTACAGCTTTTGCACCGATAACATTGCCTGTCTTCTCAGTGATCTTGTAGCACTTCACGCCCTTACCGCCTCTGTTCTGGCAGGTGAACTCACTGATGGAGGTTCTCTTGCCCATACCGTTCTCAGAAACAACAAGGAGATAATATCCCTGCGTGTTAAGCTGCATAGCTACAACTTCATCACCATCCAGCAGATTGATACCGCGAACCCCCATGGAAACTCGGCCTGTGCTTCTTACATCTGTTTCTTTGAAACGGATGCACTGGCCATATTTGGTTACCAGGATAACGTCCTTCTTATCATCCGTTGCCTTTACTTCGATCAGTTCATCATCATCGCGAAGTGCGATCGCTGCAAGACCTACTTTGCGGACATTTGCATAATCCTGGATCGGAGTTTTCTTGACGAGTCCCTTACGGGTTGCCATCATCAGGTAATGTCCCTCTTCGAACTTGCTGATCGGGATAACTGCTGTAATGCGCTCTCCCGGCATCAACTGCAGAAGATTGATAATCGCAGTTCCTCTCGCAGTTCTTCCTGCTTCCGGAATCTCGTATGCTTTAAGACGGTATACACGGCCTGTATTGGTAAAGAACATCACATAATGATGCGTGGTCGTCATCATCAGTTCTTCGATATAGTCATCGTCCAGTGTCTGCATGCCCTTGATTCCTCTGCCGCCTCTGTTCTGGCTGCGGAAGTTGTCTACGGTCATACGTTTAATATAACCAAGTTTGGTCATTGTGATAACTGTATTTTCTCTCGGGATCATATCCTCCATGGAGATGTCATATGCATCAAATCCAATGGCAGTTCTTCTGTCATCGCCATATTTCTCAGCAATTGCAAGGATCTCCTCACGGATGACACGGAGAAGCGTATTTCTGTCTGCAAGAATTGCCTGTAATTTGCGGATCCTCTCCATTAATTCTGCATATTCTGCTTCCAGCTTCTCTCTTTCCAGACCGGTAAGAGCCCTGAGACGCATATCTACGATCGCCTGCGCCTGAACATCTGTCAGTTCAAAGCGATCCATTAATTCCTGTTTTGCGATCTGAACGTTTCTTGCGGCACGGATGATACGGATAACTTCATCGATATTGTCCAGTGCTTTGAGCAGACCTTCCAGAATGTGCGCACGTTCCTGTGCTTTGTTCAGGTCGTATTTGGTTCTTCTTGTCACTACATCTTCCTGATGTGCAAGATACTGCTTAAGCATCTCCGGAAGAGTCAGTACCTTCGGCTGAAGGCTTCCGTTTACGGAAACAAGGCAAAGCATGATCACGCCAAAAGTATCCTGAAGCTGTGTATGCTTATAAAGCTGGTTCAGGACAACATTTGCATTGGCATCCCTGCGGAGGTCGATGCAGATTCGCATTCCCTCACGGCTGGAGTGATCATTCAGGTCTGTGATTCCGTCAATCTTCTTGTCGCGGACAAGTTCTGCGATCTTTTCGATCAGACGGGCTTTATTTACGAGGTATGGAAGTTCTGTGACGATAATACGTGATTTGCCATTTGGCAGTGTCTCGATATTTGTCACCGCACGGACACGGATCTTGCCGCGACCGGTACGATATGCTTCCTCAATTCCTCTTGTTCCAAGGATCGTTGCTCCTGTCGGGAAATCCGGTCCTTTGACGATCTCAAGAAGTTCCTCGATCGTTGTCTCTCTGTCTTCCTCGATAATGTTGTCAATGATCTTGACAACTGCATTGATAACCTCTCTTAAGTTGTGTGGCGGGATATTTGTCGCCATACCAACTGCGATACCGGAAGTACCGTTTACAAGAAGGTTCGGATAACGGGACGGAAGTACAACCGGCTCCCGTTCTGTCTCATCAAAGTTTGGCTGGAAATCAACGGTATTCTTGTTGATATCAGCAAGCATCTCCATGGAGATCTTGCTCAGACGAGCCTCTGTGTATCGCATCGCAGCAGCACCGTCACCATCCACGGAACCGAAGTTTCCATGACCATCTACCAGCGGATATCTGGTAGACCAGTCCTGTGCCATATTTACAAGTGCTCCATAGATAGAACTGTCTCCATGAGGGTGATATTTACCCATGGTATCACCGACGATACGGGCACATTTACGATGCGGCTTGTCCGGACCGTTGTTCAGTTCGATCATGGAATACAGAACCCTTCTCTGTACCGGCTTCAGACCATCTCTTACATCCGGAAGAGCACGTGAGGCGATAACGCTCATGGCGTAATCTATATAAGATTTCTCCATGGTCTTCTGCAGATCCACCTCATGGATTTTGTCAAAAATATTGTCTTCCATTTTTTATTCTCCTAGATATCCAGATTTTCTACAAAACGTGCATTTTCTTCAATAAATTCACGTCTTGGTTCAACTTTGTCACCCATAAGAGTGGTAAAAGTCAGATCGATCTCAGATGTAGCAGATTCGTCCATTGTTACTTTGAGAAGGATTCGTTTCTCCGGATCCATGGTTGTCTCCCAAAGCTGCTCTGCATCCATCTCTCCAAGACCTTTGTAACGCTGGATCTTGTTGTTATTATCACGTCCGATCTCCTCAAGGATGCGGTTCAGTTCCGCATCATCGTAGGCATACCAGACTTTCTTGTTTTTTTCTACCTTGTACAGCGGCGGCTGTGCCAGATATACATAGCCCTGCTTGATAAGTTCCGGCATGAATCTGTAAAGGAAAGTCAGAAGAAGTGTCGCAATATGTGCGCCATCGACATCGGCATCGGTCATAATGATGATCTTGTGATAACGCAGTTTGCTGATATCAAAGTCTTCATGGATACCTGTTCCAAAAGCTGTGATCATTGCCTTGATCTCTGCATTTCCGTAGATTCTGTCAAGACGTGCCTTCTCAACATTGAGGATCTTGCCTCGAAGCGGAAGGATTGCCTGTGTCGCACGGTTTCTCGCTGTCTTGGCAGAACCGCCTGCGGAATCTCCCTCTACGATATAGATCTCGCAGTTCTTCGGATCCTTGTCTGAGCAGTCCGCAAGTTTACCCGGAAGTGACATTCCATCGAGTGCGGATTTCCTTCTGGTAAGGTCACGTGCTTTACGTGCTGCTTCTCTTGCTCTCTGTGCAAGAACAGATTTCTCAACAGTAGCCTTGGCTACAGATGGATTCTGCTCAAGGAAAATTTCAAGCTGCTTGCTGACAACAGAGTCTACGGCGCCTCTCGCCTCACTGTTGCCAAGTTTCTGTTTTGTCTGGCCTTCGAACTGTGGTTCTTCGATCTTGACACTTACGATCGCAGTCAGACCCTCACGGATATCATCACCGCTTAAGTTCGGTTCACTGTCCTTGAGAAGTTTGTTCTTTCTCGCATAATCGTTAAAAGTCTTGGTAAGTGCATTACGGAAACCAACGATATGTGTACCGCCCTCCGGTGTATTGATGTTATTTACAAATCCATAGCTGTTCTCTGTATAGGAGTCGTTGTGCTGCATCGCAACCTCAACAGAAACGCCGTCCTTCTCTCCCTCACAGTAAATAACCTCTGGGTACAGAGGTTCTTTACTCTTGTTCAGATATGTTACAAATTCACGGATACCACCCTCGTAGTGGAATACTTTTTCTTTCTTGGAGTCTTCTCTCTCATCTCTGAGGACAATGCGAAGTCCTTTGGTAAGGAAAGCCATCTCACGAAGACGCTGTTTCAGGATATCATAATCATAAACAGTTTCCTCAAAGATTTCCTTATCCGGCAGGAATGTAACAGTTGTTCCTGATTTCTCCGGATCACACTCTCCAACAACCTTGAGAGGATACATTGTATGTCCTCTCTCATAACGCTGCTTGTATTCTCTGCCTTCGTGATATATGGTAACTTCCAGCCACTCGGACAGAGCATTTACAACGGATGCTCCTACGCCGTGAAGACCTCCGGATACCTTATATCCTCCACCGCCAAACTTACCGCCGGCATGCAGAATGGTAAATACAACCTCAACTGCCGGAATTCCTGCTTTGTGGTTGATACCTACCGGAATTCCCCGACCATTATCTACAACTGTAATGGAGTTGTCTGGGTTGATGCTTACCTGGATCTCTGTACAATATCCTGCCAGAGCTTCATCTACCGCATTATCTACAATTTCGTATACAAGATGATGCAGACCCCGGCTGGATGTACTTCCAATATACATACCCGGTCTTTTACGAACCGCTTCCAGCCCTTCCAAAATCTGAATCTGGTCCGCTCCGTACTCCGTATTTTCTCCGCCCATGTGCTGCCTCCTGTCATTCAATGTTATATAAAAATTACTGGTTGTATATCCTCTGTTGGACATACGTATACTAATTTATTATAACACAAAAACAACTCTCTTTCCATTAAAAATCCCGGTTTTCTGTAAAAACAATGTATAAAAAAAGGAACTGTATTTCACATTTTTTGGAAATACAGTTCTCGTATTTACTGGATCAGATATTGATAAATTTCTCTCTTGGATACCCCTCGGTCCTTCGCCACCTGCTTCATGGCATCCTTCCTGGAAAGCCCCTGTTTTTCGTAGATTTCCATATGTTCCTCGATGGAGATCTCCTCCCAGGAAGCTACAGCTTCTTCCTTGAGTTCCTGGCGGCTCTTGCCCTCGATCACAAGGACACATTCCCCTAATGGCTTTTCGTTCTCATAATGAGCGATCAGCTCATCGATCGTCGTATGAAAAGCAGTCTCATGTTTCTTCGTCAGTTCCCGACAAAGTGTCATTCTGCGGTTGCCAAGAGTTTCTTTGAGATCCTTAAGTGTGCGGACCAGCTTGTGTGGTGCCTCATACATAATGATCGTCCTTGTCTCATTGACCAGTTCATCCAGGACTTCCCTGCGTTCTTTTTTGTCCATTGGAAGAAAAGCTTCGAAAGCAAATCTCCTGGTCGGAAGCCCTGACAGAGTAAGTGCTGTAATACAAGCAGCAGGTCCCGGAAGTGAGGTCACTTCGATCCCTGCTTCATAACACATGGCAGCAAGTTCTTCTCCCGGATCTGAAATTCCAGGAGTACCTGCATCCGTGATCAGTGCAATGTTCATTCCTGACTGCATCTTCTCGATCAGTGTATAAGCTTTGTCGATCTTGTTGTATTCATGATAACTGGTCATGGGCGTTTTGATCTCGAAATGATTCAGAAGCTTGATACTGTTTCTCGTATCTTCTGCCGCGATCAGGTCTACTTCTTTGAGAGTACGCAGAACACGCAGCGTAATATCTTCCAGATTTCCGATAGGTGTTGCACACAGATATAATTTACCGCTCATAAATCAGGTTCCTTTCTTGAATTCTTATCCGAATCATCAGACCATCCCGTAGATTTCCAGGATCGCCTTTGTATACTCTCCCGGCTTCTCATAAACGATCAGCGGACGCTCTACCGTGATTCTGGAGTTTCCACCCTTGCAGGCCTCGATCAATACCATATTTGGTTCTCTGTCTATGTACGGATACACAAGCTGCATGCGTTTCGGCTCCAGCTTGTATTTCATCAGCACCTGAAAAATCTCAGCAAGACGGAACGGACGGTGCACCATAAAAAAATGTCCCCTGTCCTTGAGTACTCTGGACGCCTGGCTGACAACATCCTCCAATGTGCAGAGCACCTCATGTCTCGCAATTGCTTTTGCCATATACGGATTACGCAGTCCATGCTCTCCGATCATATACGGAGGATTACTTGTTACTACATCAAAAGAAGCTGCTCCAAAAATTCCAGCAGCCTCCTTAATATCTCCGCATACAATATCAATTGCAGATTCCAGACTATTGTACGCAACACTGCGTGCGGCCATATCTGCACATTCTTCCTGTATCTCCAGTCCTGTGAGATGTTCTCCCTTGCCTCTGCCTTTGAGCAGGATCGGAATGATCCCTGTGCCGGTTCCCATATCCAGGACCCTTGCATTCTTTCTGATCTTTGCAAAGCCGGACAAAAGAACCGCATCCATTCCGAAGCAGAACTTCTCTGGATTCTGAATTACATAAAATCCATTCTGCAGGTCATCGACCCGCTCTCCCGGATGTACCAGATCAGTTTGCGGATTTCTTTCCATGAGATTTTTTATCTCCTTCTCTGTCTTCGAGTTTTTCCAGTTCCCTCATTTCCTTCTCGGAAACTTTGACTTTTTTCTTACGGGGACGGAATTTCAGTTCATTTACCGGAAATTCCTGAATCTCCTTTTCGTCGTTTACTTCGACAACGACTTTGACTCTCTGGCGAAGAACATTTACATTCTGTACAGTTCCCTGAATTCCATCCGGAAGTGTGACAGTGTCCCCGATTCCCGGAAGTTTCTTATTCAGTTCCTCGTATGTTTCCTGTTCGTTCTTGAGACAGCACATCAGTCTGCCGCATACGCCGGAAATCTTGGTCTGGTTCAGTGAAAGGTTCTGTTCCTTCGCCATCTTGATAGATACCGGTGCAAACTCTGACAGATACGTGTGACAGCAGAGACTTCTGCCGCAGATTCCGATTCCTCCGAGGATCTTGGTCTCATCACGGACACCGATCTGTCTCAGCTCGATCCTTGTCTTGAAGATTGCCGCCAGATCCTTGACAAGCTGACGGAAATCGATTCTTCCATCTGCTGTAAAGTAAAACAATACCTTGTTGTTATCAAATGTATATTCTGCATCGATCAGTTTCATCTCCAGACCATGCTCACGGATCTTCTTCTGGCAGATCTTGAAGGCATCCTTCTCCTTGATACGGTTCTGCTGCTCTCTGTCCTCATCTGCCTGAGTCGCTACTCTCAAGACTTCTTTGAGCGGATGAACAACCTCGTCCTCTCCAACTTCCTTCGGTCCAAGTACAACTCTGCCGAATTCTACTCCGCGGGCGGTCTCTACGATCACATGATCGCCCACCTGCATTTTATAATTCTTCGGATCAAAATAATATATTTTGCCGACATTTCTGAATCTGATTCCAACTATTTTTGTCATTCTATCTCTCCCTGATCGTCAGGAACAGAAGTTCAAGAGCAAGCTCGAAGTTTACATTTGCACGCAGACGTACCTTGGCCTTCTCCAGTGCTTCCAGTATCTTTTCGAGATTTTCATATGAACGCTGGCTCGCCTGTTCCTTTATATAATTAATTTCCTGCTTGAAGACCAGATTGTCTATTTCCCTTGTAGCTTTGAACATCAGAACATCACGGAACCAGAACTGAAAAATATCCAGATAGTCGCCTATATGCTGTTTCTCATCGGAAAGTTCGCGGATCACATCAGTCAGCTCATAAGTCTGCATCGTACTTACATACTTCAGGATCCTGAGAGCATTCTCTGTCATCTTGCCAAACTCTTCGGATGTTGCTGCCTCCTGTGCCTTGCCGATGCTTCCCTGTGCAAAAGATGCATCGATCTCTGCCTGATAATCCGGCACATGAAGACGTTCCATAAGATATTTCTTAACCAGATTGTCATCTACTACCTTGAGATCCAGTCTGACACAACGGGACTGGATCGTCGGAAGAAGTGCATCTGCATTGCTGGTCAGCAGCATGATGACTGCATATTCCGGTGGCTCCTCAATTGTCTTGAGAAGAGCATTCTGCGCCTGTACTGTCATCATCTCCGCATCCGGAACGATATAGATCTTGTGCGGACTGCAGTATGGTTTAATTGCTACATCGTGAATCAGCTGATCACGAATCTCATCTATCGAAATAGTTCCCGGCTTCTCATGGTTTACCATGATGATATCCGGATGATTCTTACCCAGGGCTTTCTTACAGGAATCACACTTCTGACATGGCTCCGTTCCCCCAGCCTCGCACTGAAGAGTCATTGCATAAGTCGTCGCAAGAAGTTTCTTACCTGATCCAGGTCTTCCGGTAAAAATATAGGAATGAGATACCTTTCCTGTCGTCATGGCATTCTTCAAATGCCTGATAATCTCCTCGTGCCCGATAATATTGTTGAAACTAACCATTCAGAATCACCTCTCTTGTTTCTGTATACGAATCTTTGTTCGCCATGCCTACATTATAGCATACTTTGTTACCCATTCAAAACTATTTTTGTCTATGAAAGGGAATTTATATATTTTATAATATTTTCGACACACAATTCTAAATTCTCATTAGCAAATCTTAATTTAATTCCTGCCTCCCGGATGTTTTCCTCCGAAAAGTCCTCCTGATCTGCCAGAAAACGTCTGCACATCTCTTCGTATTTCGGTTTCTCCTGCTCCCGCTCCCGAAGAAGTGCCCTCTGTAATCGCTCTCCGTCCTCTACTTCAATATAAACCGGGATCACATGTTCTTCCCCGTAATATTGCTTAAGTTTCTGATAAGATTCCAGTGTGCCGATTCCAAGATAGTTTCCCTCTGAGAGATCTACCTGTCCATCATCTGCTGTAAAATATGTCCAGATGCCATGAACAGTATGGTAGGCTCTGGCTTCGATCAGCTTTCCTGATTTCTTAAATTCCTCAAGTCTGCTGTCATCTGTAAAATAATACTGAACTCCATCCTGCTCTCCCGCGCGGATCGGTCTGGTCGTATACAGTACCAGTTTCTTCAGGTTCAGTTCTTTATTGCCTGCCAGTAAAGAATAGATCCGGTCCTTACCGGCGGCACTTTTTCCCATAATATAAAAAATCTTTCCCATGAAATATCAGATTTCCTGCTCCTTCGTAGTATTCTGGGCTACTACACGGATGGTCTCATTGGTATAGTCCTCCAGTCCCTGCAGATACAATCCCTCTTCCATGTATATTCTCATATTACGGATAAATTGTCCAGTAATCTGTTCTCCCGGTACGATCAGCGGGATTCCAGGCGGATAGAGATATCCAAACTCTGCCGATATCCGTCCGACACTTTCTTCCAGTTTGCGGATTTCACTCTCCGATTCCATTGCCTCCGTGATCGACATGAACTGGCTCAATGAAGTGTATGCTGTTCTTCCTGCCTTCGGTTCTTCTGCTTCTCTTTTTTCTTTTTTCTTCTGTGCTTCTTCCTGGTCGATCTCCTCGATTGCCTGGCAAAGTCTCTCAAAGCCTTCCTCACTGTCACCAACTGCTGCCAGTGCAAGCACATAATGCCCCGTTTCCATCTCCACCTGAATGTGATATTTCTCCAGAAGGATCTGTGCCAGTTCACTTCCCGTCATTGACGCATAGCGTGTAGAAAAAAGTAATTTGGAACGATCATAATCAAAAACTCCGGCCGTTCCGATCTCCGGTGAAACCAGGCGGATATACTTGCATTCTGAAAGCCTGCGTCTCGCCTTTTCGAGGATCTTTGTAAATTCACGGAACATCTCATTACCGTCGGAGGACATTTTTTCCATGCAGGCATCCATACTCGCCATAAGGATATACGACGGGCTGCTGCTCTGATAAATTCCCATAAATCTGCGGATCAGTCTGCTGTCCACGCGGTCACTGCAGTTATGGAGCACCGCAGTCTGCGTCATCGACGGAAGTGTCTTGTGGAAACTCTGGATAACCAGATCCGCTCCCAGTTCAGCTGCTGATGTCGGGAAATAATTTGAAAAATGAAAATGTGCTCCATGTGCCTCATCCACGATCAGCGGAATCTCATATCTGTGTACGATCTCTGCAATCTTCTCAATATCTGATACCACCCCATCATACGTCGGCGATGTGAGAAGCACTGCCTTGATCTCCGGATTCTCCGCCAGTGCTCTTTCCACCTTATCCGGTGAAATTCCTCCGTTTATCCACCACTTTTGGTCCATCTGTGGATAGACATAAGTCGGGATCAGATTCCTCAGATACAGAGCATGATAGACAGCCTTGTGGCAGTTCCTCGCAACAAGGATCTGTCCCTTCCTCGGAACCGCTGCCGAAACAGCCGCAAGAAGTGCCGCTGTGCTGCCATTAACGCTGTAATAACATTCCTTCGTACCATACACATTCGCAGCAGTTTCCTGCGCTTTTTTTAGAATTCCTTCCGGATGATGAAGATTATCAAATCCCTCTATCTCTGTGATATCCCTGTCAAACGGCAGGTCTGTATTGACTGTGTCCGGATTTCTCTTGTGCCCCGGCATATGAAATGGATAATAATCTTCCTGGCTGTAAATTTCTAATGCTCTATATAATCTTTCCATAATTTTTATACCTTAAACCTGTAACCTACACCCCAGATGGTTTCAATATACTGCGGCTTGGCTGTGTTGAATTCAATCTTTTCACGGATTTTCTTGATATGAACGGTAACAGTTGCAATGTCGCCTACAGATTCCATATCCCAGATCTGACGGAACAGTTCCGCCTTGGTAAATACGCGGTTCGGATTCTCCGCAAGGAATGTAAGAAGATCAAATTCCTTGGTCGTAAATGTCTTCTCCTCCCCATTGATCCAGACTCTTCGCGCTGTCTTGTCGATCTTGATCCCACGGATCTCGATAATATCATTCTTGACAACATTTGATCCTACAAGTCTGTTATATCTTTCCATATGTGCCTTTACCCTGGCAACAAGTTCGCTTGGGCTGAACGGCTTGGTCATGTAATCATCTGCCCCAAGTCCCAGTCCACGGATCTTGTCAATATCGTCTTTCTTTGCCGAAACCATGATGATCGGGATATTCTTCTCCTCGCGCACCTGACGGCAGATATCAAATCCATCTACCTCAGGGAGCATCAGATCAAGTATGATCAGGTCGTATTCTTCTTTCAGAGCTTTCTCAAGCCCTACATCGCCTCTTGTGGCGATCTCAACATCAAATCCTGACAGTTCCAGATAATCTTTCTCCAGATCTGCAATTGCCTCTTCGTCTTCAATAATCAGTATTTTACTCATTTACAGGTACCTCCTGGTATTTTCTCAAAACAAAGTACATGATCGTGCCGATGTCCTCGCGGCTGGTTGCCCACACTTTACCTCCATGGTCCTCCAGGATCTTACGCACGATGGAAAGGCCAATCCCACTGCCTCCCTTGGCAGAATTTCGCGAAACATCTGTCCGGTAAAAACGGTCAAAAATATATGGCAGATCTTTGGCTGCGATCCCCTTGCCATTATCTTCGATCTCAACCTGGACAAAATCACCGACATCCTTGACACGGATCTGTATGATGCCCTTCATTCCCTTGCCCTTGTCCATATATTTAATCGCATTGCTGATGATATTATGGATCACCCTTCGGATCTGCTCTCCATCTGCGATCACCTGCACATCACTGTCTACGTAGTTGGCATAGCAGAGCTGTATTCCTCTCGTTTCCAGTTCCAGTCCCACTTCCTCTGCACAGTCTGAAAAATAGTCCTCAACATTCAGTTTACTGAACGTATATGGAATGCGGTTTGTATCGATCTTGGAATAAAAAGTAAGCTCATTGATCAGATGATCCATCTCAACTGTTTTGTTATAAATAGTACGGACATAACGATCCATCTTTTCCGGGGTATCTGCCACTCCGTCCATGATACCCTCAACGTAGCCCTTAACGGCTGTGATCGGGGTCTTGAGATCATGAGAAATATTGCTGATCAGTTCTTTGTTTTCTTTGTCCAGGACAAGTTTTTCTTCTGCGGATTCCTTGAGCCGTCTCCTCATTTCCTCAAAATCACGGCAAAGTTCCGCAAACTCATCCGCCCCTTCCACATCAAGAACAAAATCAAGATTTCCGTCTTTGATATTCTGCGTGGCCTTACGCAGCTTAACAAGTGGTGTGGCAACACTTCTGTAAATCCACAATCCTACGGACACACTCGTAAATATCAGGATGACCAGTGCCGTAAAAAAAAGATCCTTCGTCATGATCCGTAAGCCCGAACCGTCAACTCCGGTCTCTCCGATCGTAATATCATAATCTGCTTCCTGCACTGCTTCATTCTTAGATGTACTCCTGTGCTGCGCTTCGCTGAACCCGTATAAAGTAGCCGCCAGCAGCAGCATTGGAACTAATATGATCATCAGGAAACCGAGTATGATCCTCTGTTTTAATTTCATAACACATCCCCGCTTCTCTGTATAAAAATAAACGCACATATAACGAGTCTGTACCCGCTATATATGCGTTCATTATATCATATCACGATATTCCTATCTCTAAATTTTCTATAAAAACGGTGAAAAAACCGTGTCTTACAGATATTTCTTGAGATCGTCAACTTTATCCAGTTTTTCCCACGGAAGATCTACATCTGTACGTCCAAAATGTCCGTAAGCAGCTGTCTGTTTGTAGATCGGTCTTCTCAGGTCGAGCATACGGATGATTCCTGCCGGACGGAGATCAAAGTTCTCACGGATGATCTCAACAAGTCTGGTGTTGGAAAGTTTTCCTGTTCCAAATGTTTCTACATTGATGGAAGTCGGTTTTGCTACACCGATCGCATAGGAAAGCTGGATCTCGCACTTGTCAGCCAGTCCTGCTGCAACGATGTTCTTTGCAACATAACGTGCTGCATAAGCTGCGGAACGGTCAACCTTTGTGCAGTCTTTTCCTGAGAAAGCACCGCCGCCGTGACGTCCGGATCCACCGTAAGTATCAACGATGATCTTACGTCCTGTAAGTCCACTGTCACCGTGAGGTCCACCGATCACGAAACGTCCTGTCGGGTTGATGAAGTACTTGGTATCATCATCTACCATGTCTGTCGGGATGATCTCATCAAATACATATTTCTTGATGTCTTCGTGGATCTGCTCCTGTGTAACTTCCGGATCATGCTGTGTAGAGCATACAACTGCATCGATACGGATCGGTTTGCCTTCTTCACTGTATTCAACAGTTACCTGAGTTTTTCCGTCTGGTCTTAAGTATGGCAGAGTTCCGTCTTTGCGGACTTTTGTAAGCTGGCGAGCCAGTTTGTGTGCCATGTTGATCGCATATGGCATGTACTCTTCTGTTTCATTGGAAGCATATCCGAACTGGATTCCCTGGTCTCCGGCTCCGATCGCATCGATCTCGTCTTCTCCCATCTTAGCTTCCAGAGCTTTGTCTACACCAAGAGCGATATCTGCTGACTGCTCATCGATTGCAGTGATGACTGCACATGTATCAGCATCAAATCCATATTTTCCACGGGTATAACCGATCTCTCTTACTGTATCTCTTACGATTTTCTGGATATCAACGTAAGCGCTTGTTGTGATCTCTCCCATAACAAGTACAAGACCTGTTGTTGTAGCGGTCTCGCATGCTACACGGCCCATCGGGTCTTTTTCCATGATCGCGTCAAGAATGGCATCGGAAATGGCATCGCACATTTTGTCCGGATGACCTTCAGTTACAGATTCGGATGTAAATAAAATCTTTTCTTTCTCCATGATTGGTTCCTTTCTTTTTTATCTGGTCTATTGATCAATAAGTTATCTGCGTACATAACAAAATAAGACAGCCCCAACAATAGGACTGTCTTGAATTTGATTTCAATCCTCTTATTGTTCGATCACTCGCTCAGGTTGGCACCTTCCTCTCAAGGGAGGGGTTGCCGTGGCTTCACAGATCCTTTGTATCTCCACCACTCTGAATAAAAGGCCGTTTATAAAGTTATCGCAGTACATACAATAAACTTATTTTATATACTTGTCAAGTATCTCGGATGACAAATTTTATCAACCTACGCGAAGACGGAATTTCTGAATTTCTTTCTCACTGGAAACTCTCTCGATCTCTGCGCCGAGACTTCTCAGTTTCTCTTCGAAATTCTCATATCCTCTCTGGATATAAACAATATCATCTACTACTGTGATTCCATCCGCTGCCAGACCTGCAATTACCAGAGCCGCTCCTGCACGGAGATCCGGTGCACTGACTCTTGCGCCTGTAAGCTTGCGGACACCATCAATAATAGCAGAATTTCCCTCAACTTTAATATTCGCTCCCATTCTAGAAAGCTCGTCCGCATATTTGAAACGGTTTTCAAAGATACTCTCTGTTACGATACTTGTTCCTTCTGCAAGGGCAAGTGTAACAGCGATCTGCGGCTGCATATCTGTCGGATATCCTGGATATGGAAGAGTCTTGACATGAGTGCGGTGAAGTCTCTTGCCTGCACGTACACGTACTGCATCATCAAATTCTTCAACCTCACATCCGATCTCTTCAAGTTTGGCAGTTGTTGCCTCAAGATGTTTCGGGATAACATTCTTAACTGTAACATCCCCGCCAGTTGCGGCAGCAGCAAACATAAAAGTTCCTGCCTCGATCTGGTCCGGAATGATAGAATACTCTGTACGATGAAGTTTCTCAACACCCTTGATACGGATAACATCAGTTCCCGCACCCTTGATGTTGGCTCCCATACTGTTCAGGAAGTTCGCAACGTCTACAACATGCGGCTCTCTCGCTGCATTCTCGATCGTAGTACGGCCAGATGCCATAGAAGCTGCCATCATAATGTTGATCGTCGCACCTACAGATACAACATCAAGGAAAATATGGCTTCCATGAAGGTTCTCTGTCTCTGCAACGATCGCACCATGAAGGATGTTCACATCTGCACCTAATGCACGAAATCCCTTCAGATGCTGATCGATTGGTCTGCTTCCGATGTTACATCCGCCCGGAAGCGGAACCTCAGCGTGTTTGTATTTGCCAAGTAATGCGCCAAGAAGATAATATGACGCACGGATTTTCTTAATATATTCATAATCTACACTGATATCGTTAATTGTAGATCCGTTAATCTTAACGGTAGACCTGTCAATTCGCTCAACCTGAGCTCCTATCCCGGCAATTGCTTCCAACAAAACATTGATGTCTCTTACGTCAGGCAGATTCTCAATAAGAATGGTTTCATCCGTCATGATCGCAGCAGAAAGAATAGCAAGCGCAGCGTTCTTCGCACCACCGATCTCAACTTCTCCTACTAACGGATTGCCACCTTTAATTACATACTGTTCCATAAAGCACCTCTATAATTATTTTCACTCCGCAAGTCGAAGCGAATGCCAGAGATAAATCTCATCCTCAAAGTCTGTATTATAACACAGATTTGCCATTTGTAAATAAAAATTTACTCTGTCCCCTTCCGCTTCATTGTCTTTTCAACAATAGTTACTTTGAATTCTCTTCTAGTATTTCCAAAAGATCGTGCAGACTTTCTTCCAAATCTTTCCCTTCTTCGTCCAGAACAACATCTGCATATTTCTCATATAATGGAGTACGTTCCTCGTACAGATCTTTTAATGTCTGGCCATCCTTTAACAGTACGCCTCTGCACTGCAGATTACCCAGACGCTTTGCAAGGGAATCTAAAGATAATTTCAAATATACAACTGTTCCAATCGACCTCAGATGATTCATAGCCTCTTCACAGTACACTACGCTTCCGCCTGTCGCGATCACAGTATGGTTTACATCAATAGACGCATTGACACGGTTCTCAATTTCCTTGAATCCCATGTATCCTTCTTCTTCAATGATCTCACGCAGACGTCTTCTTTCCTGTTTCTGGATCAGAAGATCCGAATCAAGGAACTGATAGCCTAATACCTTTGCCAGTACAACGCCTATTGTGCTTTTGCCGACTCCAGGCATTCCTATCAATGTTATATTATTCATAAAATGTCCGTTCTCCTGTTTGATTTCTCACAAATTGCTTAACGCCCATTTTAGCATAAATGCCCTTTTTCTGCAATCCCTCTTTGGGAAGGCTCATTTTTTCGCACTTTTTCTCCGTTTTTTGACACTGTAGCCAAATGTGCCCAGTTTCTTTCCGATACCAAGATATTCTCCATGAGAATATACCATCGGACGTGCACGGTTAAGATCAAAGCGGTTGTTTTCGTCCATATACTCCTCATCCGCATGTACTGCAAGTACTTCCGCAAGAAACATATCATGAGATCCCAGTTTCTTAACTTCTGTAACACGGCATTCTATAGATACCGGAGATTCTTTGATCATAGGTGCTTTGACAAATTCTGCCTTTTCTCTTGTAAGTCCTGTTTCTTTGAATTTATCAACGTCTCTGCCAGAGCGGACACCACAGTAATCCGTAGCTCTGGTAAGTTTCTCTGTCGTCAGATTGATTACAAATTCTCCCGTTTCCATCAGCATATGATGGGAAAAACGGCTCGGACGAACAGAAATATAAACCATTGGAGGATTTGTGCAGATCGTACCTGTCCAGGCTACTGTTATAATATCATCCTGTCCTTTGCCATCTGTAACGCTCACCATAACCGCCGGGAGCGGATACAGCATATTCCCTGCTTTCCAGGTCTGTTTTGCCATGATTTACAAATCCTCCTGTCTGTCTTTTGCTTTTGTTTTATGCATAATCACCGGACATCTGTGCTGCTTCCATCAGCGGCGGGATCAGCTGTTTCTTACGTGAAACTACACCTTCGAGATAGAATGCATCGTTTTCCGGCTCCATCTTAAATGCATTTTCTGCCATTTCACGGCTTCCCTCTCCATAAAACAGCAGTTCCGTTGACTGTGTTATAATATCCGTCAGCATGAAGTAAACTCTGGTGACACCATGGCGTCCGCATTCGCTTACCATGAACGGCAGCAGTCTTTCTTTGATCTCTTTGAGTTCTTCTGAATCCATAGAACTGATCTGTCCAACGCCAAAGCAGATATCACCTTCTGCAATAAATTTCTTGTAATCCTGATAAAAGATTTCTTCCGGTGATTTATCCTTGAGGTTGCTTCCTGCACGGAACATTTCCTTCGCAAACTGCTCAATGGAAATATCTGCGATCAGTGCCAGTGCTCCTGCTGCCATCTTATCCTGCAGTGTGCAGGTCGGTGAACGGAACATCAGCGTATCTGAAATGATCGCTGCGCACAGAAGTCCTGCGATCTTAGGCGAGATCTCAAGTTTCTGTTCGCCATAGATCTGATACATGATCGTTCCGGTACATCCCACCGGCTGGTTACGGAAGCTGATCGGCTGAACCGTCTGCAGTGTTCCAAGTTTATGATGGTCAATGATCTCAAGAATGTCAGCTTTCTCAATATTATCTACTGCCTGATCGATCTCATTATGGTCTACAAGAACTACCTGCTTCTTGTGCATGCCCAGGAAATTACGTCTGGATATGGTACCGATACATTTGCCCTTCTTATTGATGACCGGGAATGCACGATGACGGTGCTTGATCATGACATCCTGGATATCATCTGTAAAATCTTCGGTATTAAAAGTTACAAGATTTTCTGTTTTCATGATATATCTGACCGGAATACTCTGGTTGATCAGTCGCGCGATCGTAAAAGTATCATACGGGGAAGAAATAATGATGATATCCTTCTCATGTGCGAGTTTCATAACATTCTCTGATACCTGGATTCCAAGTCCCACGATAATACAGCTTACATTCTGGGAAATCGCCTGAAGATGATCCTCTTCTCTGTCTCCCATGATGATCATATCATCTTCTTCGATATATTCTTTCATTTTATCCGGGTTGGCAGTTCCTACCATAACTCTTCCCTTGATAAAATATCCATGAGGATTTCCCTCGATCACTTCTCCGTCGATCGTCTCTGCGATCTTCTGATACTGTGTTCTTGCTCTGGAAAGAAGATAGCTGTCAGTCGTATCCATATAGGTCTTCGCAATATCACCGATCGTGATCAGACCTTCCAGGGCACCTTCTTTATCTCTGATTGGAAGAGAAACAATGCTGTTCTCCTGCATGATATCCCATGCAGCTTTCAGCGACATTCCCTTGTCTGCATCCGGGCTCATACGGATATCCATGTCCTTGACCTGGGTTCCGATATTACTCAGATATCCCGGCGGCTGAACTCCAAAACGGCTCAGCACATACTCTGTCTCCTCATTGATCTGTCCTGCGCGCTTCGGAATAAATTTCTGGTGCTGGCTTGTCCTGTTTTTGATGTCGCAGTATGCAATTGCCGAACAGATAGAATCTGTATCCGGATTTTTATGTCCTATAACAAAAATTTTTTCCTGATTTTTCATTCCAGCCGTCCTTTCAATCCAGTTTGATATTTGCAAAGAGAGAGCCCAGTGTAGTGGTTGCCTCTTCTCCTGCATCTGGTACTTCATAAACTTCTTCTTCGATTTCCTTCGCCATCATATCAGATGCTTCCTTAATGCTGAGACTGAGCTTTCCGTCCTTGATCGCAGTGACTTTGACTTTGACCTTGTCTCCTACAGCAAGAACCTCTGACGGTTTCTTGATCCTCTTCTCGCAGATCTGAGAAATATGCACCAGACCGGAAAGTCCGTTTCCAAGATCTACAAATGCACCATATGGCTGAAGGCTCTCTACTGTTCCCTCGGTGATAAGCCCGATCTCAAGGTTTGAAACTTTGTTTCTGCGTTCTTCTTCTGCCTTCTCACGGAGAATTTCCTTAGCAGAAAGAATCAGTTTCTTACTTTCTTTATCAACGTCGATGACCTGTACCTGGATCGGTTTGTTCAGATATGCCTCTGTATCCTCAACATATCCAAGAGCAAGTTTGGATGCCGGGATAAAACCTCTGACACCTTCTACATAAGCGATAACGCCTGCGTTTGTGATTCCTTTTACTACAACATCCAGAACCTCTCCAGATTCCTTTAATTCCTTAAGTTTATCCCATGCAAGGACATCAACTGCCTCTACCCTTGAGAGCAGGATATTTCCATTTCCGTCATCTTTACGGATCACGGTAGCCTGAATCTCGTCCCCTTCCTGGACATTTTCTTTGAGGTTAAATCCTGGCTCTCTGCTGAAATTCTCTGCCGGGATCACACCTTCTGCATAATATTTAAGATCGAGGATCACTTCTTTTTCATCCACACTGATCACAGTTCCTGTGAGAATGTCGCCTTCCTCGATCGTTTTCATGGAAGCTTCCAGTTCTTTTTCATAATCTTTCATTGACTCAGACATGATCTGCAATTCTCCTCTCGTATAAAAATCTATCTATATCGTCTATACTTTTGATCATTTTACTATAGTTAGTCTCATTATAGCATATTTTATATGCAGGAGGAAATAAAAAAAGTCCCCAAAAAGGGACTCAATAAACGAGGAGTGCCCCGGCAGTGGTTTACCGGGGCGATTATTATGAAAAAATTTATGTGTAATGAAGAACATTACAACGTCTGTTAGTGAAGTTCTCTTCGAACTGTACTTATAATAACAGTCGATTATGAACTTTTTATGAACAAACAATGAAGTTTCCGTATATTTGCACAATTTTATTTCTGTATATTCATTTTTTTTATTCAAATATACTATAAATTTCTGACTCCTCTATTTTTTATCCTGTGTGTTTTTCACAAACGTACTAGTGTCTTTCCTGTGAGGTCAGTTAAGGATGCTTCTGGCAAAATCGACCAGTTTGCCAATGATTCCTTTGACATCTTCTTTGGTGATCCCAAGCTCATCCAGCTTGTTATAAACCTTATTTACCTGACTTCTCAGCTGGTCCTCATCCAGATCTGTATTCTTGAATTTATCATATAACTGGATCAGAGTCTGTTTCTCAGAATCGGAAAGTGTAATTCCCGCACTTTCTGCTGCCACATCAAGAGCTGAGCCGATCTCATCATTTGTTACATCTACCTGACCGAGAATTTCCTTAGCCTGAACGATCAGATCCACCACCTTGTCCGGATCGGACAGAAGTTCATCCACTCCGTTATCCTGAAGGATCTCTACGGCCTGGTCAACCACATCTGAGCTGTCCTGTGCGTAGACCATCGCCGGTGTTGTACATGCAAGAGCCCCTGCAAGTACCAGTACACTGATTTTTTTGTTTATTTTCATTGTAATTACCTCCTGAATTCATGCATTCTCATGTATCAGCCTGAATTTCACACCTGTTTCGATGCTTTTTCTCTCAGGCGAGCCCATTATACCACAGTTTTTCGGCTATGCTGTAAAAATTTTTTATCTGGCTGTCATTCATAAAACTTTTGACCTTTGTTCACTGTTTTTTCATAAGTTCAACACGATTCCATCATATTTTCTGGCTATACTAAGACCATAAAAATAATACAGCCAACATTATTTTTATAATTTTCTTTTTCATATGTTGATAGCCTGAAATGGTTATCAACTCTCCTTCCTTTTAAATTTAATAAATAATAAAAAGCATCCGACCAGCCACCGGATGCTTTTTATTTGCTTATTTATTTAATTTCGAAAATGTATCTGACAGTCTGGCAAACTGTTCCAGCGTCAGTGCTTCCCCTCTGATATTCAACGGAAGTCCACATTCTGTGATCGCAGCTTCTACCTCTTCCTTGGAATACGGCAGTTCCTGTGAATTCTTAAGACTGTTTGACAGAGTTTTTCTTCTCTGGTTAAAAGATGCACGAATCAGACGGAACATTAATTTCTCATCCAGCGTTGTTACCGGCGGATTCTGATGTCTCGTCAGGCGGATCACCGCACTTCCAACCTTCGGCCGCGGCATAAAGCAATTCGGCGGTACATTTGCAACGATCTTTGGTTCTGCATAATACTGTACAGCCAGTGAAAGTGCCCCGTAATCCTTGGAACCAGGACCTGTCTGCATTCTGTCTGCCACTTCTTTCTGTACCATTACCGTGATCGAATCTACTGGAACATGGCTTTCGAATAAGCCCATAATGATCGGTGTCGTAATGTAATATGGCAGATTTGCAACGACCTTGATCGGACGCCCCTGATTCTTCTCATCTGCGATCTTACGGATATCTGTCTTGAGGATATCTCCGTGAAGAACAGTTACATTGTCCCATTCCTTAAGTGTATCCTTAAGGATCGGAATCAGTGCATCGTCAATCTCAACTGCTGTTACTTCTCTTGCTGCCTCTGCAAGATACTGTGTCATCGTTCCGATTCCCGGTCCGATCTCCAGTACAAAATCATCTTTGGTGATCTCGGAAGCTTCGATGATACGCTCCAGAACATGGGTATCGATCAGAAAATTCTGACCAAACCTTTTCTGGAATACAAAACCGTACTTTTGAAGGACTTCAATGGTATATTTAGGATTTCCAAGATAAGGTCTGGCCATATTTTCTCCTCTCAC
Organism: Blautia intestinihominis; assembly: GCF_040096655.1. Classification (NCBI taxonomy): domain Bacteria; kingdom Bacillati; phylum Bacillota; class Clostridia; order Lachnospirales; family Lachnospiraceae; genus Blautia; species Blautia intestinihominis. The sequence goes on from NZ_JBBMEI010000014.1 coordinate 41,831, forward strand.
TAATTAAAATCTTTCTCGTAAAGTACCAGGTATCCATCCTGATTTACTTTTTTCTTGGAGATCAGTTTACGAAGACCTCCTCTTGATTTGGCGATCGCACTGTCAATGATGTCCTTGACCGCACCGATATTCATCGGCTGATCTTCCTTCTGGCTTGTGCTGATCAGGTTATACAGCGACAGCATTGCCATCTGGTCGATGGTGTATCCGTTCTCTCTTGTGTAGATTTTCGCAAAATTAACAAGTTCATCGTTGGTAAATACCGGAATATTGATCATAGATGTAAACTTGGATGTAAATTTCGGGAATCTTGCGATCAGTTTACGCATTCCGATCTTTTCATCCTCAATGATCACGATCAGTCCGTCAGTCCGGAACTCCATTGCCTTATTCAACTGATTAACTGTTTCTTTTGCCAGCTGATTGGCGTTTTCGATAACCAGGAAACCGCCTGACATCTTACGAACAATCTCTGCTACATTCTTGCCATTGATCTGATCCGCAAATACATAGGCAACCTTGGATGCCTCCAGGTTCAGTTCCTTGCAGATCGCCGGGATCAGTCCTGAGATCAGTCTTGTCTTTCCTGTCTCACGGCCACCCATCACAATAATATTTCCTGTCTTTGAAGTCTTGTCAGAAGCACAGATCTGCGCATCATAAAGTGCATCCACGATCTGTTCCCTTAAGCCCGGAACTTTCGCAAAGTAGGTAAAGAGTTTCTCCTCATCTGCTGTCATCTTCTTTTCTCTCGGAATGATATCCCTGGCTTTGCGTTTCGGCTCAACAGTATAGAGAAGCTGCTCCATGTCGTCATCTTCCGGTTCCTGCTGTTTTGCTTTCCTGCCGGATTTTCTGAGAGTTGGTTTCTTTTCAGGAGTCTTGGCTGCTTTTACAGTATCCTCATACTGATCTGCAAGGAATTCTTCTTTCTCAAGATCACTGATATCCTCATCTTCGTAGCCGTCTTCCTCACCGAAATCTTCATCAGAGTCATCTTCCATCTTATAAGAATCCAGATCATCATAAATTTCTTCTTCCGGATCCTGCTTCTTGACAGGTCCGTTCAGGAATTCTTCTTCTGCACTGCGAAGATCCTCTTCAGACATATAATCCTCAGCATCCTCTTCTGCAGTATTTACTTCCTGAACCGGTTCTTCTTTCACTATCGGTTCATCCGGAATTTCAATTCCCTGTGCAGTTGCTGCTGCAAGAATCGTATCTTCCAGATTAAATTCAAAATCAGGTGTCTCCTCAGAATCTTCTGCTCCCGGAAGACAGATATCCGGTGCTTTCGGAATTTCTGTATGTAATGGATTTTCCATTCCAACATTCTTCATTGCTTCCGGGATCTCAAGTTCAGGAAGTTTTGTCTCCTCTTCCTCTGCCGAATCAACAAAGTCATCCTCTGTCTCCAGCGGTTTCACTTCTTCTTCTGGAATTTCAACCTCTTCGATTTCCGGTTCTTCTTCAGCTTCCGGAAGCTCCTCTGCTTCTTCAGCATCTGTTTCCTCAGATTCGATCACTACATCCGGAAGTTCTTCTTCACTGACTTCCTCAGTTACTTCTTCCGGTGTCTCTTCCTGTTCATCCTTGATCTCCTGATTTGTAACTTCTTCTATCTTCTCCTCGATCGTGCTGAAAATAGAAGTTCCAGGTGTTGCCGGAGGCGGGATCACTGCATCTTCCGGTTCAAGTTCCGGTGCATTTGTCGGTTCTGCTTCTGAAGAAATATCCTTGATCATTTCTTCCGGAACCTCCTCAGCAGGTGCTTCCTCCTCTTCCTTCATAAATTCCTCTTCGGATTCTTTTTTCTTTCCTGTAAAGATATCGCGGATTCCCTTGGAGATTTTTTCCTGAAGGCTTTCTGCTCCATTAACATCACGCTCATCAATATCTACGCTGTCGATCACAGGTGCATCATCATCTGCTGCCGGTGCTGCTTCTGCCCGTGGTTCTTTCGCTTCTCCATCCTGAACCTCTTCTTTATTCTCAGCGGAATCCTCCACTGTCTTGAGATTCGGAATAAACTGTTTATCGTATTTTTCTTTTTCTTTACCACTCAGCATTCCCATACGACTCTTAAGATCCAGGGCTTTCATGACATACTTACCATCACTGAACCAGAGAACCATTTCATCACAGAGATCCAGGCATTTCTTGGTATCTCCATTCTGATAATATAATTTAGCCAGCTCGTATGACCATCTCTCTGTGAATTCTTTCTCTTTGTAATCCTCGAGAATTCTGATCTGCTCTTCGAGCGGAGCCTGTTCTGCTTTGCGGATTTTATATTTTAATACATACTGTGTACTGTCATTAGGGGCAACTTCCAGGAATTCATCATAATATTCCATTGCCTCATCAATATCCTTCATCTTGAGGGATACTTCGATTAATCGATACAAAATATTTCTGCCAATAGGAGCTCTGTGATAAGCCAGAAGGAAAATCTCCCTGCTGTCGTCATACCGCTTGTTTGCTGCATAGATCTCACCAACAACACAAAGGGTATGAACATTCTTTACACGACGCCAGTCAATACTGTCTACAACTTCCATGGCATCCTTGTAGTTCTTCTTCTCTACAAGGCGGTTAATTTCTTCAAGTTTGATCCGAAATTCCTCTTTGTCCAATATATTCACCAACTTTCCAAGATTATGAACAGTGTAACATACACTAATATCCTTGTCAAAACTGTTTCTTACGTTTTCTGTTTATCCATAGAACTCTGTTTTAAACAGGCTCAAACACTTCTCCTTTGACAACTTTGAAAACTTTGTTCAGGTGAAACTGATGACTTACAAAATCATCCAGTCCAGTACAGGTGATCAGAGTCTGTATATCATGGATACAGTCAAGAAGATAGGTCTGACGGTTGCTGTCCAACTCTGAAAGTACATCATCCAGCAAAAGTACCGGCGTATCCTTGATCTTTTCTTTTACAAGATAAATTTCTGAAAGTTTCAAAGATAATGCTGCGGTCCTCTGCTGCCCCTGTGAGCCAAACTTTCGTATATCCACCCCGTTTACCATAAAACAAAGATCATCCCTGTGAGGTCCGGAGGAAGTCATCTTCATCCGGATATCTCTGTCTCTGTTCTTTTTGAGAGTTTCCTCAAAAAATTCAGCCTCCGTACTGGGCTCATAGAGTACTTCAATATGTTCCTCTCCCCCTGTCAGGTTGCTGTGGATTTCCTTTATGACTGTATTCAGATCTTTTACGAACTCTTTTCTTTTGCTGATGACTTTCTGCCCGTACTGGAGCATCTGCAGATCCCATATTTCAAGCGTATCCTTAAGTGCCGGATTATGATACATATCTTTGAGAAGTTTATTTCTCTGGTTCACGATATGATTATATCCAGCCAGATCTGTAAGATAGATCTGATCCAGCTGGCAGAGTTCAAGGTCCATAAACCTGCGTCTTTCCCCCGGACCATTCTTGATAATATTTAAATCTTCCGGTGAAAAAAAGACAAGATTCACGATTCCAAACAGTTCTCTTGCCTTTTTTATCGGAAGACCGTTAATTGCAACTCCCTTTGCCTTGTTTTTGCGAAGATGCATGTCGATCTTGTAGGAAAGTCCGTCTTTTTTGATCATCATGCGGATGTGGGATTCTTCCTCCCCAAACCGTATCAGTTCTTTATCCTTGCTGCCCTTGTGGGACTTTGTCGTTCCACAGATATAGACAGATTCCAGGATATTGGTTTTTCCCTGTGCATTATCTCCGTAAAAAATATTTGTACCTTTGTCAAAATCAAGCTGCAATTCACGGTAATTTCTAAAATTCTGAAGTTGTACAGATTCAATATACATAATTATTTTATAACTTTGATTTCCTGACCTTCAAAAGTGATCACATCACCAACGTATACTTTGCGTCCACGCCGCTGATCTACTTCACCATTTACTTTTACATTTCCATCCTGAATTTCATATTTTGCCTGAACACCGTCCTCTACAACTCCGGCGAGTTTCAAAGCCTGTCCAAGTTTGATAAATTCATCTCTGATCGTAATTTCCAAAATAATCCTCCTCCTTATCTGGCCTGATTCTGACTGATGTTAACTGGTAAGATCAGATAAGTATATGTTTCTTCGTCATCTCTGATGAAGCATGGTGCTTTTGGATTCATCAGATACATGTGGATCGTCTCATCATCAATAACTTTCAAAGCATCGATCAGGAATTTCGGGTTGAATCCGATAAGAATATCTTTACCCTCTTTTTCAATGTCGATCTCTTCATCCATAGATCCCATAGAAGAATCAATCTTCAGCTCCATCTTACCATCACTGATCTCAATTACGATCGGTTTCTTATCTCCTTCTCTTACAAGAAGTGTTGCACGGTCAATACAGTTCAGGAATTCTTTCTTGTTTACACTGATCTTTGTATCGTAATCACTGGAAAGCATCTGATCAATTCGGAAATATTCTCCCTCAATCAGTCTGGATACCACAATTGTCCGATCAAATTCAAATAAAATGTGGTTTTTTGTGAAATATATACTAACCTGATCGTCAATTTCTCCAGAGAGGATTTTGCTGATCTCGCTGAGTGTCTTTCCTGGAACGACAATCTTGCGATCTGAATAATTTCGCTTCAATGACATTTTTCTGATGGAAATACGGTGTCCATCCAGAGAAACAATCTTCAGACAATTATCTTTGATTTCGAACAATTCACCAGTCATCAAACGGTTGTTTTCATTGACTGCAATAGAAAAAATAGTCTGACGGATCATCTCTTTCAAAGTAAACTGAGAAAGGGTCAGTGCTTCGTCTTTTTCGATAGCAGGAAGGTATGCAAAATCTTCGCCTGCTTTGCCAGGAATTGTAAACTTGGCTTTTTCACAGGTGATCGTTGCTACATAGTTGTTGTCAGTTTTGATAGTTACATCACTGTCCGGAAGTCTTCTGATGATTTCATAAAAGATTTTGGCATCAAGTGCAACCATTCCTTTTTCTTCGATTTGTCCATCTACGATTGTTTCAATGCCCAGTTCCATATCATTTGTTGTAAATTTGATCTGGTTTGTGGTTGCATCCATAAGGATACATTCAAGGATTGGCATGGTTGTTTTAGAAGGAACAGCTTTCAAAGAAATATTTACGCTTTTTAATAGATTATTTTTGGGACAGATAATCTTCATGTGTATAACTCCCTTCGTGTTTGAAAATTGCTTTTATAAATATATAAATATATAGATATCCGCCGTAGCCGCCTTAGGGGATGGGGATTATGTGTAAAAGTCTTTCAAACCTTGAAAATAAAGGTTTTGAGGACTGTATAACTACGTGTAAAACTACCAGATAACTTTGAAAGTGGGTGTGGATAAGTCACTTAACCCTGTGGATTAATTTTTTTCTTCAAGGTAGCGATGGAGTTTCTGAGGTTATCATTTGTTGCTAATTCTTTTTCGATTTTCTCAATTCCGTGCATAATTGTAGTGTGATCACGGTTACCAAGATTTTTGCCGATCGTCTTGAGAGAAGTGTCAATGATCTCACGGCAGAGATACATGGCGATCTGTCTTGGCATGACGATCTTGGAACTACGCTTGTTTCCGCAGAGTTCCGCTACAGTTACATGATAGTGTTCTGCAACAACGGAAATAATATAATCCGGAGTGATAACTTTTTGCTCATTTGGGGAGATGATATCCTTGAGTGCCTGCTCGGCAAGTTCAAGGGTTACTTCCTTTTTCTCCAGTTTGGAACTTGCCATTACCTTATTAAAGGCACCTTCCAGCTCACGGATATTGGATTTGATGTTTGTTGCAATGTAATTAATGACTTCTTCGCTGATATTGTAGCCTTCGAGCTCTTCTTTTTTGTGGAGAATTGCCATTCGGGTCTCGTAATCAGGTAAGGTAATATCTGCGATCAGACCCCATTCGAATCTTGAACGGAAGCGTTCTTCCAGAATTTCCATATCTTTCGGTGGTTTATCTGAAGAAATGATGATCTGTTTCTTGGCACTGTGCAGACTGTTGAAAGTGTGGAAAAATTCCTCCTGTGTGGATTCCTTTCCTATAATAAACTGAATATCATCGACCAGAAGAACATCAATATTCCTGTATTTTTCACGGAATTTGGACATTGCGGAGTTATTTCCGTTTCGGATCGTTTCGATCAGTTCATTTGTGAATTCTTCACTGGTTACATACAAAACTTTGCTGTTTTCATCATGTTCAATAATATAATGAGCGATGGAATGCATCAGATGAGTCTTGCCAAGTCCTGCACCTCCGTAGATAAACAGCGGATTATAGGTATCTCCCGGGGATTCTGCAACAGCAAGGGCTGCGGCCTGAGCAAATTTGTTATTATTTCCGACAATGAAAGTATCAAAAATGTATTTCGGATTCAAATGTGCATCTTCACAGCGACGTTCGATATCTGACATTGCAGGTGCTGCATTATCATAAGAAGGAACATCTTTCTGAGGTGCTTCATCAGGAGATATGAATTTGACATCGCACTCACTTATTCCAGTCAGTTCGCAGATGGTAACCTGGAGAAGAAGTTTGTACTTTTTATTAAGAAGGTTTATCAGAACTACCTGTTCAGATGGGACTAAAATTGTGATGACATTGTCAGTCACATCGTAGACTTCGAGCGGTTTGAGCCATGTATTGAAGGCTACGTCGCTGATATTGTAGTCACGTTTGACTGTCTGAAGAATTTCATCCCATTTTTCTATAACTTTATCCATATTTCAAACTCCTGGTTCCTTTGAATGTGTGTAAATTATTCGTAACTGTTCAGTACTTTCACAGTTACAATTGGTCAATTGGACATAGATATCCTTTTATATATTATAATAAATCCAGTGGTTAATCAATCATTATTTGTGTAAAATTATCCCCTGAAAAAATGGTTTGTGTGGTTAAAATCGGGTGTTGTCCACAAGTTATCCACTTTATCCACATGTGCATAAGTTGGAAAGTGTGGATAAGCCCCTGTAAGTTTACATAACATCCGTACAGGCGGATAATTACCCCTGTGGAATGTGTATAACTTTGTCCACAGAGAGAATGCTGTAAAATAAAGGATTTTTTTAGGAATATGTGTAAAAATATGGGGGTATGTGAGGATAAAACAGCCGAAAAAGTTTAAGTTATCCACAAGTTATCCACAAAAAGTGGATAACTTTACGTAAACCAGATGTTTCCACAATTGAGTGTGGGTTATTTTGAAAGTGTCGGAAACACTTAATTTTATTGGATTTTTTGTGAATTTTTGCTTGACGAACGGGTGCAGAATGAATATAATTAAAACGATGTTCTATGATAATAGTATGAATAGGGATAATAGATAAAGGAGGTGCTTTACCTATGAAAATGACATTTCAGCCAAAGAAAAGATCTAGAGCGAAAGTTCATGGTTTCAGAGCTCGTATGAGCACAAAGGGCGGCCGTAAAGTATTAGCAGCCAGAAGATTAAAAGGAAGAAAGCAGTTATCAGCCTAAGATATAAGACCGCAGTTATGTGGTCTTTTCTTCTATAATAAAGAAAGGGGATTCGATGAAATATTCAGAGTCCTTAAAGAAAAACAAAGATTTTCAGCAGGTATACAGACATGGAACATCAAAAGCAAATCGGTATCTGGTGATGTACGTACTGGATAATCAGTACATGAAGAATCGTCTGGGAATATCAGTAAGTAAAAAAGTAGGGAATAGTGTGGTTCGCCACAGGCTCACCAGACTGGTAAGAGAGAGCTATCGTCTGAATGAAGAACTTTTCAGGAGAAATCTTGATATTGTTGTAATTGCCAGACCAGCAGCGAAGGGCAGGAGCTATCAGGAGATAGAGAGTGCTTTCATGCATCTGGCAGGGAAACATCAGATCATAGAAGAGGTTCATACTGATGAAGAAACTTCTTATTAAAATGATTCGTCTCTATCAGAAATATATATCACCGATGAAGAGAACTAAATGTCCTTATATTCCCACATGTTCTCAATATGGTTTGGAAGCAATCGAAAAATATGGTGCAATCAGGGGAGGATTACTGGCAATATGGAGAATATTACGTTGTAATCCTTTTTCTCATGGGGGATATGATCCCGTACCATAAAGGTAAATGGATCAATCATGAAGTTGTTCCATAAGATCATCCAGGAGGAACAAGTAAATTGGAAAGTATGATTTTGGCTACTAAAAGTGGTACCCCGATCATCGGCCAGGTCGCAATCGTGATGGGCTGGATCATGAACGGTATCTACAAAGTGCTGGATATGGTTGGAATTCAGAACCTTGGCCTTTGTATTATTATTTTCAGTATTCTGATCTATCTTTTTATGACTCCTCTGCAGATCAAACAGCAGAAATTCTCTAAGCTGAGTGCGATCATGCAGCCGGAGATCCAGAAAATCCAGAAGAAATATCAGGGTAAAAAAGATCAGGATTCAATGATGAAGATGCAGGAGGAAACCCAGGCGGTATATCAGAAATACGGTGTATCCCCTACAGGAAGCTGTGTTCAGCTCGCTATCCAGCTCCCAATCCTGTATGCTCTGTATCAGGTAATCCAGAATATCCCTGCTTATGTAAGCAGTGTATATAATGTGTTCAATGGTGTCTGCACACAGATCCTTGCAGTAGATGGATTTGCAGATATCGTCAATAACTTTATCACAGACAACAAGATGACACGAGTAAGACAGGTCACAGATAATGCAGATTCTATCGTAGATTTCCTGTATGCTCTGTCTCCATCCCAGTGGAAATCCTTACAGGATATCAGTCAGTTCTCCGGATTCTCAGATCAGATCAGCAAAACTGCTTCCGAGATCCAGAAGATGCAGACTTTTGGTGTGCTCAACATCGCAGACCAGCCGCTGAGCTATATCAAAACAGGATCCCTGATCCTGATCATTGCAGCTCTTGCAATTCCGGTTCTGTCATGGGCAACACAGATGCTCAACCTGAAGCTTATGCCACAGGCAGCAACACAGGGCGGTGGCGAGAATAATGCAATGGCAAGCTCCATGAAGACTATGAATACAGTAATGCCGCTTATGTCTGCATTTTTCTGTTTCACATTCCCGGTAGGTCTTGGTATTTACTGGATCGCAAGTGCCGTAGTAAGAAGTATCCAGCAGCTTCTCATCAACCGTCACCTGAACAAGATGAACATTGATGATCTCGTAAACGAGAATATGAAGAAGATGGAAGCCAAACGTGCAAAAGAAGGACTTCCGCCGCAGAAGATCACAAACCAGGCACATCAGAGCGTAAAGAATATCAACAAGATCGACAAAGGTATGAGCGGTTCTGATGAAGCAAACCGTGCGAAGAAAGTAGAAGAAGCTTACCAGAATGCTTCCCATGCAAAAGAAGGCAGCATTACCGCAAAAGCAAATATGGTCAAAGCTTTTGATGAGAAAAACAAGAAGAAATAGAGAGGGAAGGTCGGGGTTTTATCATGAATGAATATATGCAGTTTTCAGCAAAAACCAAAAATGAAGCAATCACAAAAGCATGTATTGAACTGGGCGTGACCAGTGATCAGCTTGACATTCAGGTAATCAGCGAAGGAAGTTCCGGATTTTTCGGAATTGGAAGTAAGCCTGCGATCATTAAAGCTCGCAAAGTAGAGGATCATTCAGAAGAAAAGGAACTCGAGGAAATCGTAGCTTCTGTCAAACTGGATGCATTCAAGGACGAGCCGAAACCGGAACAGAAGAAATCTTCACCGAAGCCGGCACCAAAGGCACCTGCCAGAACTTCTAATAAACAAGAAGTAAAGCCAGAGGCAGCGAGAGAAGAAAAACCTGCAAAACCGGTCAGAGAGAAACAGCCGAAAGAAAGAGTTTACAAAGAGAAACCAGTAAGGGAGCTGAAACCGGCCAAAGAAAAACCGGTAAGAGTATCCAAGCCGATCGAGATCATCACTGATCCGGCAGAGATCAAAGAGATCGAAGAGAGAGCATCTGTTTTCCTTCATGATGTATTTGCATCCATGGATCTCGGAGAAGTCCAGATCACATCCAAATATAACACAACAGATGGCTGTCTGGAAGTCGATTTTGAAGGCCAGGATATGGGAATCCTGATCGGTAAGAGAGGACAGACACTTGATTCTCTCCAGTACCTTACAAGCCTCGTTGTAAACAAAGGCAAATCCGACTATATCAGAGTAAAACTCGATACAGAGGATTACAGAAGACGCAGAAAAGAAACTCTCGAGAACCTGGCAAGGGGAATCGCCTACAAGGTCAAGAAAACAAGAAAATCTGTAGTTCTCGAGCCAATGAATCCTTACGAGAGAAGAATCATCCATTCTGCACTTCAGGGAAATAAATTCGTAGAGACAGTAAGTGAAGGTGAAGAACCATACCGTCACGTAGTTGTCAAATTAAAGAGATACTAAAGTGTTACTGCTCACAGGTAGTATCCCGCGAGGTGTTTTGCCATGAATATGGCAAAATCCCGAGACATACAGGGCAAAATCCCATCACCGTAGGTGATTTGGAATGGATTTTGACCAAGTTACTGTGAACGAAGTGAACAGTAACATTAAATCAGCAGTGAAAACAGTTCACAACTGAAATATAAAATGTTATTCTAGGTGAAAGCGTGAATAACACGTGATTGGCGTGTGCTTTCTTCTGGGATAACATTTTTTTTATAAGGAGGAATTATGGAAAAAACGATCGCTGCGATCTCAACTGCTATGAGTGCGTCCGGAATCGGGATCGTCCGTATCAGCGGAGATGAAGCAATGGATGTGATTTCCCGGATCTATCGTTCCAAAAACGGAAAGAAAAATATCAGGGAAGTACAGAGCCACACGATCCATTACGGTTTCATCTATGATGGAGAAGATGTGGTTGATGAAGTTCTGGTTATGATCATGAGAGGACCTCACACTTATACTGGTGAGGACACCGTAGAAATAGATTGTCATGGCGGAGTCTATGCCATGAAGAAGGTTCTGGAAACCGTGCTCAAAAACGGAGCCGTGATCGCAGAACCAGGAGAATTTACAAAGAGAGCTTTCTTAAACGGAAGGCTGGATCTGTCGCAGGCGGAGGCTGTCATGGATGTCATTCAGGCCAAAAACTCCATGGCACTCAAGAGCTCCGTAGAACAGCTCAAAGGCTCCGTACAGCGTGCCGTAAAAGAGATCCGGAGCAGACTGCTCTACCAGATCGCATATATAGAATCTGCCCTGGATGATCCGGAGCACTACGATCTCACCGGCTATCCACAGGAATTAAGAGTCATTGTGGATAAAGAGACCAAAGAGATCCAGGACCTGTTGAAAACTGCCGACGACGGAAGAATGATCCAGGAGGGGATCAAGACAGTTATCCTCGGTAAACCAAATGCCGGCAAATCTTCCCTCCTCAATTTCCTGGTAGGCGAAGACCGCGCGATCGTCACAGAGATCGAAGGCACAACGAGGGATATCCTGGAGGAATACATTTCTCTGAACGGAATTACACTTCGCGTGATCGATACCGCAGGAATCCGCGAAACCGAGGATGTAGTGGAAAAGATCGGAGTCGGCAAAGCCAAACAGATGGCAGAGGACGCAGACCTTATCCTGTATGTTGTAGATTCATCCAGACCACTTGACGAAAACGATGAAGAGATCATAGAATTACTTTCCGGAAGAAAAAGCATCGTGATCTACAACAAGACAGACCTTGAGCCGGTCGTAGATATGGAGAAAATAAAGCAGCGTACCGGAAGTCCGGTGATCCCTGTTTCTGTAGTGGAAGAAACAGGGATCCGTAAACTGGAAGATGAGATCAAGAACATGTTTTTCCAGGGAGAACTTTCTTTTAATGATGAAGTATACATCACAAATGCAAGACACAAAGCTGCACTGGAAGAAGCGAAAGAAAGCCTGGAACTTGTGAAGAACAGTATTGATATGGGAATGGCAGAAGATTTCTTTTCCATCGACCTTATGAATGCCTACGAAAGCCTCGGAAGGATCGTGGGAGAATCCGTAGGGGAGGATCTGGTCAATGAGATCTTCAGTAAATTCTGTACAGGAAAATAAACGCAATTTAGAAAAGAAGGGAAGATAAAAATGGAGGACAGAAGACTGGAGAAAAACTGTGATATCGTTGTAGTTGGAGCCGGTCATGCAGGATGTGAAGCAGCTCTTGCCTGTGCAAGACTGGGACTTGATACCGTAATGTTTACAGTCAGTGTGGACAGTATCGCACTGATGCCGTGTAACCCGAACGTAGGAGGCAGCTCCAAGGGACATCTGGTAAGAGAGCTGGATGCACTCGGCGGGGAAATGGGCAAAAATATTGACAAGACTTTTATTCAGTCCAAAATGCTGAACCAGTCCAAGGGACCTGCAGTTCACTCACTCAGAGCGCAGGCAGACAAACAGGCATACAGCACAGAGATGCGTAAGACTCTGGAAAACCAGTCAAACCTTACGATCAAACAGGGAGAAGTAACCAAACTTCTTGTAGAAGATGGAAAGATCACAGGTGTAAAATTATATTCAGGTGCAGTTTATCACTGCCAGGCGGTCGTACTCTGCACAGGAACTTACCTCAAGGCACGCTGTATTTATGGTGATGTCAGCAACTATACAGGTCCGAACGGACTGCAGGCGGCAAACTATCTGACGGATTCACTCAAGGAACTTGGAATCGAAATGTTCCGTTTCAAGACAGGAACACCGGCACGAATCGCAGGAAATACCATCGACTATTCCAAGATGGAAGAACAGTTTGGTGATAAGAGAGTTGTACCGTTCTCTTTTTTCACAGACCCGGAAAGCGTGCAGATCGAGCAAAAATCCTGCTGGCTTACCTACACAAACGAAAAAACACACGAGATCATTCGTGCAAACCTTGACCGTTCCCCTCTGTATTCCGGAATGATCGAGGGAACAGGACCGAGATACTGCCCGTCCATCGAGGACAAAGTAGTAAGATTTGCTGATAAGAAACGCCATCAGGTATTTATCGAGCCAGAAGGACTTTATACAAACGAGATGTATGTCGGTGGAATGTCAAGCTCCCTTCCTGAAGATGTTCAGGATGAGATGTACCACTCCGTACCGGGACTGGAGCATGCAAAGATCGTAAAGAACGCCTATGCGATCGAGTATGACTGCATCAATCCGCGGCAGCTTTATCCGACACTGGAATTCAAGAAGATCAAGGGACTTTTCAGCGGCGGACAGTTCAACGGAAGCTCAGGATATGAAGAAGCAGCTGCACAGGGACTGATCGCCGGAATCAATGCGGCTATGGAAGTTAAGGGACAGGAACAGCTGATCCTTGACCGTTCCGAGGCATATATCGGCGTTCTGATCGATGACCTTGTTACGAAAGAAAACCACGAACCATATCGTATGATGACAAGCCGTGCAGAATACCGTCTGCTTCTCAGACAGGATAATGCAGATTTACGTCTCCGCAAGAAAGGTTATCAGGTCGGTCTGATCGACGAGGAGACTTATCAGAAACTTCTTGAAAAAGAAGCAGCGATCGCAAGAGAAATTGAGCGAACAGAACATGCGACGATCGGAGGAAATCCGGAAGTGCAGAAGCTCCTTGAAGAAAAAGGAAGCACTCTTCTGAAATCCGGAACAACCATCGCAGAACTGATTCGCAGACCGGAACTCACTTATGAAGACCTTGCGCCGATCGACAAAGAACGTCCGGAACTTCCATGGGACGTAAAAGAACAGGTTGAGATCAATCTGAAATACGAAGGCTACATCAAGCGTCAGATGAAACAGGTAGAACAGTTCAAGAAACTGGAAGCAAAGAAGATCCCGGAGGACTTGGATTATGAAAAAGTCGGAAGCCTCCGTATTGAAGCAAGACAGAAACTGGAAGAATACCGCCCGGTATCTATCGGACAGGCGTCCAGAATTTCCGGCGTATCTCCGGCAGATATCTCTGTGCTTCTTGTATATCTGGAACAGTACAGACGAAATGCATAAAGAAGGAGCAGATCAATGGCATATGATTTAACAATACTGGAAGAAGGCTGCCAGGAACTTGGCATCACTCTCGATGAAGTCCAGAAAAAGCAGTTTACAGATTTTTACGAATATCTTGTAGAAAAAAATAAAGTCATGAACCTGACCGGTATCACAGAATTTCAGGAAGTGCTGGTAAAGCACTTCCTGGACAGCCTTGCCTGCGTAAAAGCAGTGGATATGAGCAAGGTAAACAGGATCATGGATATCGGAACAGGTGCAGGTTTTCCGGGCGTTCCGCTCAAGATCGCGTTCCCGCATCTGGAAGCCTGCCTTCTGGATTCTCTCAAAAAAAGAGTGAACTTCCTTGAGGAGACTTTCCAGCTTCTGAAACTGGAGAATATCACTGCGATCCACGGCAGAGCCGAAGAATTTGCCAAAAACAAAGCATACCGCGAAACTTATGATCTCTGTGTTTCCCGTGCGGTATCCAATCTGGCAACTTTATCAGAATACTGTCTTCCATATGTGAAGACAGGTGGATTTTTTATTTCCTATAAATCAGGTACTGTACAGGAAGAAGTAGAGCAGGCACAGAAAGCAGTCAAGATCCTCGGCGGCAGGATCCAGGATGTTGTCTATTTCCAGCTTCCGGATTCAGAGATCCAGCGCTCCCTCGTTGTGATCGAGAAGGTCAAAGCGACCCCGGGACGTTATCCACGCAAAGCGGGTACTCCGCTTAAAGAACCTTTGTCATAAATTATCCTGAATTTCTCAAATTCCTTTTCACAGAATCCTCACAGATTTATCCAATTTTTATCACAACTTTCTCATAGAATATTTCAAGGAGCGGATGTAAGATCCGCTCTGTAATAAAAGATGTTTCCGGGTACCCCCCCTATCTCTGTTTCGCCCGGAAGCATCTTCTGTTTGTAAAGAAAAGGAGGAGAATTTTGTGATTGAAGTAAACAATTTGGTCAAACGTTATGGCGACCATACAGCAGTTGACCACCTTTCTTTTAAGATAGAGAAGGGAAAAATCTACGGCTTTCTCGGGCCGAACGGAGCTGGTAAATCAACGACTATGAACATGATTACCGGTTATATAGCATCTACGGAAGGAACGGTAACCATTGACGGTCATGACATACTGGAAGAACCGGAACAGGCAAAGAAATGTATCGGTTATCTGCCGGAAATTCCGCCTCTTTATTTCGATATGACAGTGCTCGAATATATGAATTTCGCCGCTGATCTCAAAAAAATCCCAAAAAACGAAAAGAAATCCATGGTTGAAGAAGTCATGGAGATGGTCAAGATCTCAGATATGCGTAACCGCCTGATCAAAAATCTGTCCAAAGGTTACAGACAGAGAGTTGGACTTGCACAGGCGATCCTAGGATATCCGGAAGTTATCATCCTGGATGAGCCGACAGTAGGACTTGACCCGAAGCAGATCATAGAGATCCGCGATCTGATCAAGAGCCTTAAAAAGAAACATACCGTTATCCTGAGTTCTCATATTCTTTCTGAGGTAAGTGCAGTATGTGATTATGTATTGATCATTTCTCATGGCAAACTGGTTGCCAGCGATACGCCGGATAACCTGGGGAAACTCGCGCAGGGTTCCAACAATCTGTCACTTCTTGTCAAAGGAGATAAGGACAAGATCCGTATTCTGCTTGGAGAGATCGAGGGGATCAAGGAGATCGCGATCAACGCAGCCAAGGATCAGGAAGGCTGGGAAGTGAAACTTTCCACAGAAGAAAGTACAGATATCCGTGAGGAAGTTTTCTTTAAGATGGCAGAACATCATTATCCGATCCTTGAAATGCAGTCCAAGAAAGTATCCCTCGAAGAGATCTTCCTGGAGCTGACCGAAGATGACAAGAAGAAAAAACCTGAGGAACCGGAGAGGGAGGGAGAAACGAAATGACAGCAGTATATAAGAGAGAGCTGAGAAGTTATCTCACATCTATGGTAGGATATTTGTTTATTTTCTTTATCCTGCTTCTTACAGGTATTTATTTTTCGGCCTATCAGCTGGCAGCAGCTTATCCGAAATTTGAATATACGTTAAGTGCGCTGACCTTTGTATTTCTGATCAGCGTTCCAATTCTGACCATGAGAGTTCTTGCAGAAGAACGGAAACAGAAGACAGACCAGCTGCTTCTGACAGCGCCGGTTTCTGTCGGCCAGATCGTTCTTGGTAAATATCTTGCACTGGTAACGATCTTTGCGATTCCGATGGTCATCATGTGCTTTTACCCACTTCTGATGTCAAAATTCGGAACAGTTTCTTTTGCAGGAGCCTATACAGGTATTCTGGGATTTTTTCTGCTTGGCTGTGCAAACCTTGCAATTGGTGTATTTGTATCTTCCCTGACTGAGAGTCAGGTTATTGCAGCAGTTCTTACCTTTGTATTTCTATTTGCATTTTATATGATGAACGGAATTTCCTCATTCTTTTCAGAGGGAGCTCTGTCTACCTGCATTACATTTGGACTTCTGATCCTTGCGGCAGCTCTGATCATTTATACGATGATCAAGAATCTGCTGATCTCGGCAGCAGTATGTGTGATCGGAGAGATCATTCTTGCGATTATATATGTGGTAAATTCTTCTTTCTTCTCAGGCGGGATCCAGAAGGTTCTGAATATCGTTAACCTGAGCAGCCATTTTGATAACTTTGCCAATTCGATCTTTGACATCAAGGGAATCCTGTATTTCGTGTCAGTGATCGCAGTTTGTCTTTTCCTGACCGTACAGTCTATTGCGAAGAGACGTTGGAATTAAGGAGGCGAGAAAGATGAAACTGAAGGAAAAGTTTAACAAAAAAGACGGGCAGAACAAGAAAGAAAAGAAGCCGTTAAAGCAGAGGATTAAAGAATCCATGAATGGAAAATATCTGAAAAACGGTTCCTATAGTGTTGTGATCAGTGCGATTTTTATTGTGATCGTAATTGTGATCAATATGATCGTCGGATCTCTGCCATCCAAATATACAGAGTTTGATGTAAGCTCACAGAAGCTTTATAGTATCGGCGATGAGACGAAAGCTTATCTCAAGAAGCTGGACAAGGATATCACGATCTATCAGGTTGTCCAGAGTGGTTCTGAGGATGAGACATTAAAGAGACTTCTGGAAAAATATGCGGAAGAATCTTCGCATATTAAAGTTGAGACAAAAGACCCTGTTGTAAATCCGAAATTTACTTCTCAGTATACAAGTGATGATGTTTCTGCAAACAGCCTGATCGTTGTATGCGGTGACAGAAGCAAAGTCGTATCTTACGATACGATCTACCAGTCCTCCATGGACTATAACACTTACAGTTATACAACAACAGGATTCGACGGCGAAGGACAGATCGACAGCGCGATCTCTTATGTAACATCCGAAAATCTTCCGATCCTGTACACACTCGACGGACATGGAGAGAAGGAACTCGATTCTACCTTAAAAGAAGATATCGAGAAAGCGAATATCGATATCCAGTCCCTGAATCTTCTGACAGAAGAGAGCGTGCCGGATGATGCAGCCTGCCTGCTGATCAACGCACCGACAAGTGATATTTCCGAGACAGAAAAAGATGCGATCATCGAGTATCTGGAAAACGGCGGCAAGGCTATGATCTTCTCTGATTATACGGAAGAATCCATGACAAACTTTGACGCTGTACTTGCAAATTACGGCGTAGAGAGAACAGAGGGAATCGTGATTGAGGGAGATTCCCAGCATTACGCACAGATGCCATATTATCTGGTTCCGACAGTTAACAGCACAGATGCGATCACAGATTTTGCTTCCAAGGGATATTATGTGCTGATGCCTACAGCACAGGGTATCCAGAAAACAGATGATGTGAGAGATACGGTAACGATAGAGAGTCTTCTTACTACATCAGACAGTGCATATTCCAAGGTGGATGTAAACAGTGGAAGCATTGAGGAAACAGATGACGATATCAAGGGACCATTTGACCTAGGTGTAAGCATCACAGAATCTCTGGATGATGACAAAGAAACACAGATCGTTTATTATGCTTCCTCCAATCTGATGGACAGCCAGATCAATCAGATGGTATCCGGTGGAAATGAGCAGATGATCATGGAATCCTTAAGCTGGATGTGCAGCTCCGATGAAACTTCTACGATTTCTGTTTCGGCAAAAGACCTCCAGGTTTCTTACCTGACTCTGACTGCCTATGATGCAAGTTTCTGGAAGATCATTATCATGGGTCTGATTCCGGTTGCATTTCTGGTGATCGGCTTCGGCGTATGGCTGAAAAGGAGAAAAGCATAATGAAAAAAAAGACAATAAAACTTGTCTCTGCTGTAGTTGCACTTGGCGTGGTGTCCGGAGCTTATGTGGGCGTAAATTCTTATGTTTCTTCTCAGGAAAAGAAAGAATCTGAGGAAGAGGACACAAGTGTTGAACTGACCAGCCTGTCTACAGATGATATTACTTCGGTTGCATTCACAGCAGGACAGGACAATGTAGAATTTGACAAAAAAGACGACGCCTGGTCGGAAAAAAGCGATGCGGATTTCCCGGTGGATCAGGATACTGTAAATACTGCAGTGGGAGGGATCGCATCCCTCTCTGCTGCACAGGAAATCTCTGATGTGGAGGATTTAAGTGAATATGATCTGGATTCTCCACAGAATGAGATCAAACTTACGACAGATGACGGAGATACAGTACTTCAGATCGGCATGGAGAATGAATCCACCAGCCAGTATTATGTGAAGAAAAGCGATGATGACAAGAATGTATATCTGGTAGACAGCTCCGCAGTGGAGCCATTCATGGGAACTCTGTATGACTTTGCAGAGAGCGGAACGTTCCCATCGGTAACTTCCTCAACGATCACAGAGGTTAAAGTTGATAAAGAAGATGGCTATGAACTGACCCAGGATTCTGACAATCTCTTCTGGAATGTGTCAGATGGAAAGACATCCGAAAAAGCAGATACCGATAAGACCGGAACGGTGACATCAGCAATCGGTTCACTGGCATATGACAGCTTTGTGGATTACAACTGTACAGACGATTCCAAATATGGATTTGATGATCCGTATGCAGTGATCACTGCGAAATATACGGAGGAAGAAGCGGTAGAGGGGGATGATTCTGAGGAAGCGGAAGATGCAGATTCCGAGACTACAGCAGATGAAGATTCTGATACAACATCAGGAGATGCGGATTCAGAGAATACCGATACTACAGATGCCGATGAGACATCAGAGGACACAGATACAGAAGATTCTGATGCGGACTCTGAGGATACAGAAACAAAAACAGTGGAGAAAGAGATTACCATCTATGTCGGTGATGAAACAGGAGATGACCGCTATGTGAAAGTAGATGACAGCAAAGAAGTCTACACGATTACGAAAGACTCTCTGACAGATATCCTGGACAGCAAGGCTTCTGATTTCTACAGTCTTTCTGTAAATTACCTCTCTGTCAACAGTCTGGATTCCCTGGAAGTAAAATCATCAGATGGTGATCATACAGTAACTGTGACGAGAGAAACATCCAAAGACAGCGATGATGAGGATGCAGAAGAAACAACAACGGTTTCCTACAAGCTTGATGATGCAGATCTGGATGATACGACCTTTACAACGTTCTACAACAAACTTATCAATATGACTGCACAGCAGCGCCTTACTGAAAAATACACCCCGGAAGGTGATCCGGCATATACTTTCGTATTCAAAGATACCGATGGCAATGAGACAACCGCAGAGTATTATGAGTACGATACAAACTTCTATGCAGCAGTTGTCGGAGACAAAGTCTATTTGGTCAACAAGATGAATATCCGCGATATGGATGAAGCATATCAGGATGTGATAAATGCAGATACAAAAGACACAGATTCCGAAACTACGGATTCTGAAGAAACTTCAGAGGATGCAGAAGTTACGGCAACACCAGCACAGGCCGAATAAAAAAAGACCGCCCGGACTGATATGAAAATGATCAGCCCGGGCGGTCTTTTTACAGATATTTAAAAATGGACATTGCTGAAGGACCAGTTGCTGAACGGTCCGAATACTTTCTTTTTACCGAC
This sequence comes from Blautia intestinihominis, assembly GCF_040096655.1. NCBI lineage: Bacteria > Bacillati > Bacillota > Clostridia > Lachnospirales > Lachnospiraceae > Blautia > Blautia intestinihominis. The sequence continues at coordinate 61,852 of NZ_JBBMEI010000014.1, forward strand.
GATCTTGTATGCCCGGATTCTCATTCCGATTTTATCTAAGCTGGAGAAGCTTTCACCGAATTTAGTTTGTCTTGTGAATTTGGAATAAGTATGAGAACTTCCGAATTCCCTTCCCCAGATCTGAATCTGATATCCATAGGCTCCTTTTACTTTCTTCCAGGTTGTTCCGTAAGTTACGCCATTTGCACCATTGGCACTAAGGTTTTTCCAGAAACGGACACCAGTCTGAACCGGAGTTCCAAGCCCATTATTGTTGACGGCTTTTCGAACTCCCTGAAGCCGGTTGCTGGCACTGCTGTAAACCCGTTTTTTTCCATACTGGCGGAAGGCTCTTACGAGGTAAGTATATCTGCTTCCTGTTTTGGTCTTGCGGTCAATGTAGGAGACGGTTTTGTTTCCCTTTACCCCACCGATACATTTGTTATTCCGGTAGATCACATATCCGGAAGCGTTTGAGACTTTGCTCCAGGTGAGCTGTATGCCGTTGCTGGCAGACTTTGCACTCTTTAATCTGGGGGCGGATACTCTGACCGCCGCCTGTGAAGCAACCGGAAGTCCGATGACCATCATACAGACTGCAATAAGAACTGCGAATAGTTTTTTGAAATTTTTCATTTTCATGGGCGTTCCTCCTTGGTTTTTGATAAGTTTATTGTAGCGTGTCTGCGGGGAGGATACAATAGAAAAAGAATAAAAATTTCTCACCTTGTATTAGCATGAGGGGAGTAATACATTGAGACAGGATGGGTAGGATATTAAGAAATGTGGTCAGTGGCAGATAAGTAGGTGGAAGTAGTAGGCTGTATATTTTAAAAGAATATGAAGGAAGAGAAAATTGGCTTTATTGCTGTTATTCGAGAATTAATATTGATGTAGGAAAACAGGATTGATATAATATTGAGTAAATTAACTTGTTGTGCTAGATAAAATAAAATATAAAGAAACTTCAACAAAATGTGCTATCTTATTTGTAGGACAT
>NZ_JBBMEI010000015.1:0-60885 GCF_040096655.1 Blautia intestinihominis
GCTCCTTTGTTTGGGATTGTTAAGACTTTGAACACCTTAATTTTACCACAAATGGATGCTCTTTTTTCATTCACTTAATAAGTGAAAAGCAATGTGCAATTAAAATACAGTAACTATGTGGCTTTCAGCCACTTTCACGACAAAGCCGTGAATAATTCAGGATAAAATAACATCTGCCAAAATTCAAGCTGGAAAAAAATGTATTTTCGTGCTAGAATTTTGGCAGATTTATTTATTAAGGAGAGGATCAAATGAAAAAGAAACAGAATCTACTGCTTTTAATTCTGGCTGTCTTGTTTGTATCTCTGTTTGGTGGAAGTACAGCAGTATCAGCAGCATCTTCGTTTCCACGGCTGCAGGCGGTCTCGTCTGGAGAGATTGTCAGCAAGAATAATAATCTGTATTATCGTTATGGCCAGAGAAATTACGCCAGAAACAAATATCTGAGGATCAAAGGAAAGAACTATTACTTTGACAGTTCAGGAAAAGCCTGGTATGGAATGCATACGATTAACGGCAGGAAGTATTATTTCGGAACCCGTTCAGAGGGATATATGTACAGAAGCCGCCTGTTCCGCTACAATAAGAATTATTATTATGCGAATCAGAAGGGAATTCTTGTTACCAGTGGCTGGTATACGCTTCCTTCCGGGAAAAAATATTATTTTGACTCTGCTGGCAGGGCATACACCGGAAAAAGAACGATCAACAAGACTACTTATTATTTTGACAGCAATGGTTCACTGAACCATTCAGGTCTGTATTATGATCTGGCATCGGACTGTGCACTTCTTATCAATGCCGATACAGGAAAAGTTTTGTACGCAAAGAACGAAAACCTCCGGCATGCAAATGCCAGTACCACCAAGATCATGACCTGCATCCTTGCTCTTGATAACAGTAAAATGAACGAAACTGTGAAATTTTCTGCCAGAGCAACAGCACTGGAACCAACGAAATTATACGCCAGAACAGGCGAAACATTTTATATGAGGGATCTTCTTTATTCTCTTATGGTTCCTTCTCATAACGATACCGCGGCAGCAATCGCAGAGCATATCAGTGGTTCACAAAGTAAATTTGTCAGTCTTATGAATAAGAAAGCGGCGTAGCTTGGCTGTACTGACACGCATTTTGCAACACCAAATGGTCTTGATGCCGGTTACACTCATTATACAACTGCGTCTGACCTTGCTAAAATTGCGCGTTACGCGATTAAGAAACCTGCATTCAGAAAAATCATCAGCACCAAAAGTTACTCCTTCAAGAGTCTTAATACAAATCGCCGTTTTACCGTAAGTACTACAAATGCCCTTCTTGGAAACATGCCGGGTGTGATCGGCATGAAAACAGGATATACCAATAAAGCCGGACATTGTTTCGTGGGTCTGTGCCAGTCTCAGAAGGGGAATACATATATTTCAGTTGTCCTGGGCGGACCAAACTCCAACGCACGCTGGAGAGATTCCAGGATACTTCTGAATTACGCATATAAACACTGAAAAATAAAAAACACAGGATCGGACTTTCAGTCAGTATCAGACAAAAGATATTGGTTGGAAGTCCGATTTTGTTTTCGGGCAAAAATAAAAAAACAAACTTTATTCATAAGAATCTGTATTTACCTGAAAAAACGCCATGCTTATAATTATTAACAATAGAAGAATTTCAGAAAAATCACACCTAATTTTGTATGAAAAGGAAACATATATGGATCATAAAAAATTTACCATGCGTAATGCACTGCTTGTCTTCTGTATTACGAGTGTGGTATTTGCACTTCTTTTGCAGACTTTTTTGTTTCATCAGACACTCAGGCGGCAGATCAGGGCGGAGAGTATTTCGGATCATGAGATCTCGCTCAACAAGATGCAGACAGACATCGCGTCTTTTGTTCATAATGTACGTACCGAAATGCTGACGATCTACAGTGAGCAGGATCTGATCAGTGATCTTCGGTCAGCGGCAGAAGAAGGAACCAGCCTCAAGGATTATTACTGGAGGAGCTGGTATTTTGCCAGAAAGCGTTTTACGAAAGAAGATCAGCTTCTTGCCCTGTATCTGTACGATACACAGGACAAAGTTGTCAGCGCCTACCGATATAATGCGTCTTCTTTTCCAAGAGATCTGTATCAGACGGAATATGATTCCAATACAGAAAGGCTCTATGATTATGTGCATGATAAACGGACAGACTTTATGATCTCCGGCTATTACAATCCCATTGCAAAACGAAATGTGGTCCGCCTGGTGCTGAAACTTCACAATTATGATGAGGAAAGAGAAAATATCGGATATCTGGTATGTGATATCAACAGTTCTGCATTTACGTCGATCATGTCCAAGTATGTCGATGTAGAACAGGTCTGTCTGTGGCTTCAGCCTGTAGGAGACCAGGTGATAGCCAAAACAGGACAGGCTTCTGTATCACAGAAAAGAATCCAGAAACAGCTTGCAAAAGTGGTCGAAAATTATTACAACTCAGATCAGCTTGAACAGGAATATGATGGGAATTATCTGATACAGGTTTCACAGGAAGACTATAATCTGGAAGCATTTGTCCTGGTATCACAGTCTCTTTTGACAGCAACACAGAAGTCGCTGATACGGACACTTCTGATCATTATGGCAGGCATGATCGGCGCGATCGTTCTGCTTGTATTTATGTTGTCCAGATGGATGACCAAACCGGTAGAAGAAATGAGAAATACCATTGTCCGTATCAAAAACGGAGAGTCATCTCTGCGTGTAAGTCCGGTCGGATGGTCAGAAGAACTGACAGTACTTGGAACAGAATTTAACGAAATGCTGGATCGTATCCAGGCGATGGCAGAAGAAGAACTTCAGAATAAGATGCTGGTGGAGAGGACAGAGTTCAAAATGTTCCAGGCACAGATCAATCCGCACTTTCTGTATAACACATTAAATACCATGAGTGGGATTGCGAATGCACAGAACTGTCCTCTCGTAAGCGGGATCTGTCATTCCCTGTCGGCGATTTTCCGCTACAGCCTGAACATGACGGATGAACTTTCTACCATTCAGAATGAGATGGACCATGTCCGCAATTATCTTTATGTCATGGACGTGCGGAATGGATCTTCGGTGGCATATGAATACCAGATCGACAATGCAACACTGAAGGACAGACTTCCAAGGATCTGCCTTCAGCCGGTGGTGGAGAATGCGCTTACACACGGACTCAGAAATACCAGGCGAAAAGACAAGAAGCTTCTGATCCGCTCCGAGCATATCGGAGAAAATCTTGTGGTCACAATCTCAGATAATGGTACAGGAATGGATGCGGAGGCCATGAATATACTTCTTGAGAAAAATGACCGGAAACGTGTGGAGGCAGGCGTTTCCATCGGAATCCTGAATGTAAATGCACGATTGAAACAGTTATTTGGACCGGAATATGGGCTGTGGATCGAAAGTCAGGCCGGAGAGGGGACAACGGTCACGATCACAGTTCCGATCGTTTCCAGTGAGGAAGAGAATGGGGAAAATATAACAGGAGGTGCCCATTGTGAAAAAGATGAAATATAAAGTACTGGCAGCGGATGATGAGTACTGGAGCAGGGAAAATCTCCGAAGTCTGATCTCATGGGAGGACTATTCTATTGAATTTCTGGATCCTGCCTGTGACGGCGAAGAAGTACTGGAACGTATTGAAGAAGAAAAACCGGATATTATCCTGACAGACATCAATATGCCGTTCTTAAGCGGTCTGGAACTTCTGCAGAAGCTTCAGACAGAACATCCGGAGATCATTACGATCGCAGTGAGCGGATACGATGATTTTGACAAAGTAAAAGGTGTTTTTGTCTCAGGGGGACTGGACTATATTCTCAAACCGGTAGGAAAAGAGGAACTTGTAAAGATCCTCACCAAAGCTCTTGGAATCCTGGAAGAAAGAGAGATGGCGCGAAAACACAAAGAAACAAACCAGATCCAGGAACACAAAATCTCCTCTTTTCTGGAGGACAGTGAATATTCTGCACTGCTGTCAGGAAAGTTGTACGGACAGTTCACAGCACAGCCGCACGTTTCTTCGACAAAAGAATTTTCCGGTGTGGCAGCCCTGCTGGTGAAATTTTATAATATTGCGGAGATCGCAGAGAAGTTTGAATACGATAATCTGCAGATGTCGTTAAGCATCAAGACAAGGCTCAGAAATCTGACCGGCTGCAATGCCGAGGCCATTATTTTTAACAACTGCAATAAAATGAGTGAATTTCTTATCTTTACTTCCTATAGAATCAACTCACTCAGGATCCTGGCAGAAAACATCCTTGAAGAATTTCCTCTGGATGAGTATGGCCCTGTTTCTGTGATCCTTCATGAACAGACAGGATCTCTGGACGACATTGGAAGTATGTACAGAGATATGGTTGCCGTTCTGGTGACACGGCCTTTTACACACAGTCATTGTATTCTGGCATGTTCGCAGGAGGAAGGCAGTCAGTCCGTAGGAAAAACGGTGTCCCATCGAATTGAAGAAGAAGTGTACCATCTTTTGAATACGGGACAGAAGAGTGATACGGCAAAACTGATCTTTCGAACCTGTGATTTTAAACACTGTGACAATGGAGAATGGTCCTTCCTTGATGTCAAACAGTATGTAAGGAGGATCACGGGAATTCTTTACCGTTACGTACAGGAACAGCATCCGGAGCTCACCGCGCAGGCAGAAGAAGCGATGGATGACATTGATTATTATATGAAATGTCTGGATGCACCTTCTGTTATGGCATCGATCAGGATCCTGCTGGACAGCCTGTGGGAAAACAATCCGGACAAAAACAGCACGGATTCTGCGGGAAGTCAGGTGGAGCAGATCCGTCAGTATATACTGACTTCTTACCATGAGAATATCACATTGACGGCACTTGCCGCAGCGTATCATATGGATGCGAGCTATCTTTCCAGGATGTTCAGCCAGACTTACGGAGAGACCATCATTGCCTGTCTTACCAGAGTCCGGATGGAACAGGCAATCCGTCTCATGGAGGATGAAGAGAAGAAACTGGAGACGATCTCTTTCCTGGTCGGTTATGATGATTACAACTATTTCAGCCGTGTTTTCCGCAAAAAAGTAGGAGTAAGTCCGAGAGAGTACCGCAATAATATGTACAAATAGGTCAAAAATGTGCAACAAAAAAATCCAAATATGTCCTAACTGAACAAAGCCAGAGTATGTTTTAATAAAATCACAACGAAGCCAGATACGGAAACGGAACGAAAAACATACTCTGGCTCAAAAATTTTAAGGAGGGTTTTTACAAGATGAAAAAAAGAATGAAAAAGTTGGTTGCTATCGCAGCAACAGCAGCAATGGTCGCTTCTGTACCAGCAAGTGCAGTGACAACTTACGCAGCAGGAGATGACATTACGATCGGTGTTTCTATCTGGAGTTCCACAGACGTACTTGGAAGCCAGTGCAAAAAGATCATCGACAAAGCAGCTGCAGCACTGGATGTAAATGTAATGTATGTAGACCAGGGACATGTATCAGAGCAGGTTACAGCTTCTGTTGAACAGCTCTGTGCAGCAGGATGCGACGGTATCGTGATCTGTAACTCCGCTGATTCAGAAATGACTTCTGCAATCCAGACATGCGAAGCAAACCAGGTTTATCTGACACAGTTCTTCCGTATCATTTCCGAAGAAAACAGCCCGGAAGTATACCAGACAGCATGCAATTCCCCATACTATCTCGGTGCAGTACACGAAGATGAGGTTACAAATGGATATACACTTGTAAACCTGCTTCTTGAAAACGGCGACAGAAACATCGGACTGGAAGCATGGACCGTTGGTGATGCTACATTCCAGCAGAGATGGACAGGATACAAGAAAGCAGTTGATGAATGGAACGAAGCAAATCCGGATGATCAGGCAACTATGACAGAGCCTGTATATGCAAATACTTCTTCTGAAGAAGGTGCAGCAGCAGCTCTTTCCCTGTACAACTCCAATCCTGATATGGATGCCCTGATCGTTGCAGGCGGCGGCGGTGACCCACTGGTTGGTTCCATCGGTGCTCTGGCAAACGAAGGACTTACAGGCAAGATCGATGTTGTTTCCACAGACTTCCTTGATGACCTGAAAGAACAGCTCGAATCTGGCGGAATGTTTGCAGAATCAGGCGGACATTTCTGTGACCCGTTATTCGCATTCCTTATGACTTACAACGCAGTAAAAGGCAACTATACAAAAGACGAAGGTTCCTTCGGATATGAGATCGAATTCCCATACCTGTATGTATCTTCTCCAGACGACTATGAAAACTATCAGAAATACTTCGTTGACGATGATCCGTACACAGACGAAGAAATCGTTGAGATGGCTGGATACAGCTTTGATGATCTGAACAAAGCAGCAACATCACTTTCCATCGACGATGTTATTTCCCGTCACAGCAACTAAATGACACGACTCCAAAAATCTGCTGCCTTCTTCCCGGGAGGCAGCAATTTAAAAAGAAGCAGTAATATGCGCCCGCCAAAAGCAAAAGACCAACCGTAAGGAGTGTTGGCCTCCTGCTTTTGGCGGGCGAAGAAATGAATAGGAGAATGGTTATGAAAAAACTCAAACAAAGCCAGTATTATGGAATTGGCATTCTGGTACTTATGCTTGTAGTTTTCTGGGCAGTGTTCAAGGTACTTGCTCCAACTACCTTCGGTTCCCCGGACAAACTGGCAACTTATATGAAATCAGCCCTGATCTATGCAGTAGGCGGCTGCGGTCTTTATTTTATCTGCGTTATGGGACCTTTTGATATGAGTGTTGGTGCAAATATCGTACTTTCCTCTATTATTGCATGCAACGCAAGCGTGAAATTCGGCTATGCCGGTCTTGTCATCGCGCCTCTGATCTGCGGTACGATCATCGGTCTGATCAACGGAATCGTCTATATCAAATTACATATTTCTTCCCTGATCGTTACCTGTGCGCTTTCACTGATCTATGAAGCACTGAGCGTTTATGCGACGAATGGAAAGAATGTAATCCTCGCAACAGAATACAGAGCTTTTGGTGATTATCCGGTAAACCTGATCCTTGCGCTGATCGCATATTGTCTCTGTGCATTTATTCTGAAATATACCAAGATCGGTACTTATACCTATGCGATCGGAAGCAACGAAGTTGTTGCAAAGAACATGGGTGTAAATGTTTCCAAATATAAGATCGTGGCATTTACACTTGCCGGATTTTTCTTCGGACTTCAGGCAATCCTGACGATCAGCTTTGGTACTTCCATGACATCTGCTTCCAACCTTTCTTCTATGAGCCGTAACTTTACTCCTCTGATGGGAACTTTCTTCGGACTGGCATTTAAGAAATATGGTCACCCGGTAGTGGCAATTGTAATTGGTGAGATGATCATTCAGCTTATGTTCAATGGATTTGTTGCACTTGGTGCTCCGACTACGATCCAGAATGTGGTTACCGGAGCTGCCCTGCTTCTGATCGTTGCACTGACGACCAAGCCGGTCAAAGGTCTTGTAGTGAAATAGGAGGACGATTATGGGTGAGATATTATTAAGAGCAGAAAATATTGATAAACATTTTGGCATCACACATGCCCTGGACAACGTTTCCTTTACCTTCGAAAAAGGCGAGATCCATGCACTGATCGGTGAAAATGGTTCCGGTAAATCCACACTTACTTCCTGTCTGACAGGTATCTATCAGAAGGATTCCGGTAAATTTATCCTGGAAGGCAAGGAGATCACAGCTACAAACCAGGTAGAGGCAAATCATCAGGGAGTTGCGATCATCGTACAGGAGATCGGAACACTTTCCGGTCTGACAGTAGCAGAAAACATTTTTCTTGGAAACGAAGATAAATTTACAAGACACGGCATCAAGAACACAGCAGCCATGAACAAACAGGCACAGGAATATCTGGACAGCTATGGCTTCAACTACATTGATGCGACCAAAGTTATCGACGATTATAACTTCGAGGACAGAAAGCTGGTTGAGATCGTAAAGGCAACTTATTTCAATCCGAAGGTTCTGGTAGTTGATGAGACAACGACAGCACTTGGACAGAAAGGCCGTGAGGAACTGTTCAAAGTAATGCACAGAGTTCGTGATACAGGAAACTGCGTGATCTTTATTTCTCATGATCTGGAAGAAGTCATCGAGCAGTCTGATAACATCAGTGTTCTCCGCGACGGTGTAAAGATCGGTTCCATCAGCAAACAGGAAGCGACACCGGACAGACTGAAGGCCCTTATGGTTGGACGTGAGATCGGTGATAACTATTACCGTACCGATTATGGCGAAGAAATTTCAAAAGAAGTTGTTCTTTCCGCAAAGAATGTTACTGTCAAAGGCCAGATCGAAGATCTGAACCTGGAACTTCACAAGGGAGAGATCCTTGGAATCGGCGGACTTTCTGAATGCGGTATGCACGAAGTAGGAAAAGCACTTTTTGGTGCATCTTATTTCCGTCAGGGAACTGTAACTTTGGGAGACGGTACTCCGATCAATTCTATTCCGGATGCGATCAAACACAGCATTGCCTATGCATCCAAGGACAGAGATAATGAATCCCTTGTCATTAACGATACGATCGGAAACAATATCTGTCTGCCATCCCTGGAAGACCTCAAGACAAACGGGCTTCTCCGCGGTAAGGCAATGAAAGAGTTTGCCAATAAATATGCAAAACAGATGAGTACCAAAATGACGGGAGTTGACCAGTTTGTTTCCGCACTTTCCGGTGGTAATAAACAGAAGGTTGTTCTTGCACGCTGGGTCGGCAAGGATTCAGATCTGATCATCCTTGATTCCCCTACCCGTGGTATTGATGTCAAGGTAAAAGCAGATATCTATGCCATGATGAACGATATGAGAAAAAATGGAAAATCCATCATAATGATCTCAGAGGAGATCATGGAGCTTCTTGGTATGGCTGACCGTATCCTTATCATGAAAGACGGTAAGATCAATGGTGAATTTTTCCGCTCTCCGGATCTGAAAGATACAGATCTGATTGACAATATGATTTAAGGGGGTAAAAAAATGGATACAACAAAAAAATCATCTGAACAAGTACCATTTCTGGAACGTCCCATTGTGCGTACGATCCTTCCTATCGCGGGATTTGTTATTATCTGTGTATTATTTGCAGTTTTGACTGACGGAAGACTGTTTCAGCCGAAAAACCTTTCACTGCTCCTCAGCCAGTCTTATATGCTTCTGATCTCATCAATCGGTGTATTTATGGTCATGACCATGGGTGGTCTTGACTTTTCACAGGGCTCCATGCTTGGTGTGGCTTCCATCGTAGTATGCTGGCTGTCTCATTACAACATGGTCCTGGCAGCACTTGGTGGAATTGTAACCGGCGGTCTGATCGGACTGATCAATGGATACTTTAATGTAAAGAGAAAGATCACAAGTTTTATCGTTACGATCTGTACCATGTATCTGTTCCGTGGAGTCTGCGCTTATGCAACAACAAATTCTCCGGTTTATGCAGTAAGTGATATTTCCAAATACAATACACTGCCATTTATGCTGACCTTCACAGTTATCATCTTTGTAGCTGCATATCTTATCTTTACATACACAGGTCTTGGATACAGACTCAAAGCGATCGGTGCAGGAGAGACTGCAGCGAGATATGCAGGTATCCGCGTAGAACGCACCAAGATTCTTATTTTCATGGCAGCAGGATGCATCACAGGCCTGGCAGCATTTGTAAATGCGATCAAGGTTGGATCTGTAACATCCACAGCAGGAAACCAGCTTGAGACACAGATCATGATCGCTCTGGTACTTGGTGGAATGCCTGTCAATGGTGGTGCAAAAGTAAAATTCTACAATATCATACTTGGTGTTATGACTTACAAAGTTCTTTCCAGTGGTCTGGTCATGCTGATGATGCCGACACAGCTTCAGCAGCTGATCCTTGGTGTGATCTTCCTGATCGAAGTTGCACTGTTCAGTGACAGAAAGACTGGTATGATCGTTAAATAAGCGGTTTTATGAAAATTTAATACTTCAATATCTTTGCCTGACAGTATATGTGTGGTAAAATGGTCACAATATCTACCGATGTATATGGAGAAATGCTATGGACAAAAATGAATTTCTTGATATTTTACGTAGTCAGCTTTCCGGACAGATGCCGGAGGGACAGATCAATACACATATCCAGTATTATCGCAATTATATTGAAGAGAGGATGCAGTCAGGCAACAGTGAGTCTGAGGTGATGAGAGAACTGGGAGATCCCAGACTGATCGCAAGGACGCTTCTGGATACAGAGACGGGGGCGAATGCACCGTATTCGGACGCAGGTTCTGCTTATGAACAGAAATCCGGCAGTGAGCGTGTGAAACAGAAGTCATTCAAACTGGACTTTTCGACCTGGTATGGCAAGCTGCTCGCGATCCTGATCGCAGCGATCGTTCTGGTCATCCTGTTTGTATTGCTTGGAATCCTTATTCCGATCATGGCGATCGCAGGAATCATTATTTATCTGGTGCGTTTTCGCCCCAGACAATAACTTACAAATTTACAGATAGGCAGTAAAATGGAGAAAAAATAAAATTTCCGTTTTACTGCCTGTTTTTTGGGTAAAAATCCAACTTGTCTGAAAATAGCACAACTGGTATAGTATATATCAAAAGATTTACTTGACAATACGAGACATAAAAAAGGGGTGGAGAGATGTTAAAGATTTTTCTGGCAGAAGATGAGGTGATCGTTCGGGAAACGATCAAGAGGATGATCCCATGGGAGAATCTGGGGTTTGAACTTGTTGGCGAGGCTGCGGATGGAGAGATGGCACTGCCGCTTCTGCTCCGACAGAAGCCGGATCTTCTGATCACGGACATCAAGATGCCGTTCATGGACGGGCTGACACTGGCAAAAGTGGCAAAGAAAGAAATCCCGGGACTCAAGGTTGTGATCCTGAGCGGCTATGATGATTTCAATTATGCGAAACAGGCGATCAACATCGGAGTGGAGGATTATCTGCTCAAACCGATCACAAAGAATGCACTGATTGAACGGCTTACCGAGATCCGAAGCCGTTATGAGCATGAAAAGACGCAGAAAGAATACTACGAGAAGTTCCACAGAGAAATGCAGGCATATGAGAAGAACAGCAGCCGGGATTTCTTTGAGGCACTTGTAAGTGGTTCTATGGATATGATGGAGATCTATCGAAGGTCTGAGAAACTGGGGCTGGACATTGTGGCAGAAGCCTACAATGTTCTGATCTTTACGATGAACTGCGAGGAAGATTTTTCCGGACAGAGAGAAGGTTATTCCGAGTGGGAGGCAGAATCGCTAAAACTGCTGGAGGAATTTTTCTCCGAAAATACTTCGGCAATGCTGTTCCGCTGCAATATTTTTTCCTATGGTGTCCTGATAAAAGGACAGAAAGAGACTATCGGAGAAAATACCAGAAGCTGTGTGAGCGAGATCCAGAGGATCCTTGATCGCAAAGAACAAAAAAGACAGTGGTTTGTTGCGGCCGGCGAGCCGGTAGAGCGCTTAAGCCAGATCCAGAAAAGCTATTACAGCGCATCGAGAGCTTTTTCACAGAGATATCTGTATGATGAAAATATCCTGTACTATGATGAGATGGCATCCATGGAGAAAAAGAATGTAACAGAGGATGACAGCACCTATCTCCAGAAAGTAGATGTCAATGCACTGAATCCGGCGATCCTTCAGAAATTCCTGAGCAACGGACTTCTGGAAGAAACAGAGAACTTTGTAAAGGATTATTTTTATGCGATCGGGCAGGAACCGCTGGAGTCACTTGTTTTTCGTAACTATGTGACGTTGAATGTTCGCTTTTCTGTTATGTCTTTCCTCAAGGAGATCGGATGTGACACCAGAACTCTGGAGCAGGAAGATACAGAGGATGTGCTTTCAGAAAGCAGTAAAAGCCTGGAGAATGCGATTGCCTATGCGGAAAAAATAATCTCCCAGGCGATTGCGCTCCGCGATCAGAATTCCGGAAACAAAAACCGCAGCATTCTGAAGACAGCGGTTGATTTTATCGACAGTCACTACATGGAAGAGGATATGTCCCTGAATAAAGCGGCAAACGCTGCAAATGTCAGCGCGAACCATTTCAGTGCCCTGTTCAGCCAGAACATGGGTCAGACATTCATCGAATATCTCACGAATCTGCGCATGAACAAAGCCAAGGAATACCTGCGGTGCACGAGTATGCGATCCAGTGAGATCGCGGGTGAGATTGGTTACAAAGATGCACACTATTTCAGCTACCTGTTCAAAAAGACACAGGGAATGACACCAAGCGACTACCGTAAAGCGCGGGAGGATAAGGCATGAGGTCAGGTACAAAGAAGCGGATGGAACTGGAAGAACGTATGCGAAAAGTCCTTTTCAGTACTATGATCCCAATGGCGTGTCTGATGATCATTCTGCTTTTTATTTTCTGGCAGTATACAGGACAGTACAATAAGCTTTCGGAGAACCTGGCGGTCAGCAGTGAATTCAATCTCCGTTTTAAGGATGATCTGGATCTGGAAATGTACTATATCGCGATCGGTTCCAAGGAGAGCAGCAATCTGGAGGATGTTCTTGAGCAGGTGGAAGATGCGCAGGAGATCATGCAGAAACTGCGAAGGAATACTTATAATAATAATGGGGTTAAATCCCTGAACAGCCTTGATTCGTACCTGGAGAATCTCAGGCAGAGAATGCTCCAGCTTGTAGAGATCAAGGAATATGACAAGCGGATGGAATTCATGGACAGTAACATCCGTATCATCACAGGTCTGATCATGCAGGAGATGCAGAATTATATCTATAATGAATCCATGTATCTTGTACAAGTAGAAAAAAGCCTGACACATAGAGTGAAGCTCCTGATCTCCGGGATGGCGGTGCTTCTGATCGCGACACTTGGGATTCTTATGCGGCGTTCCTTCCGTCTGACAGATGGGATCATCCAGCCGGTAAATATTATGCTTGATAAGGTCAAAAAAGTCGGCAGAGGCAAATTCGACATGATCCCGATCGAGGCTGAAATAGAGGAGATCGAAGAACTGGATGAGGGCATCAACAAGATGGCACGAAAGATCAGTGCTCTTCTGGAAAATGTCCGTCAGGAAAAAGAAATGCAGCACCTGACAGAATTACAGCTGATCCAGGCACAGGTAAATCCGCACTTTCTGTACAATACCCTGGACACGATCGTCTGGCTGATCGAGGGCGGGATGACAGACGATGCGGTGGAGATGATCTCCAGCCTTTCTATTTTTTTCCGTACTTCACTTTCCAAAGGAAACGATATCATCCCGCTCTCGGAAGAAGAACGTCATACATTGAGTTATCTGGAGATCCAGCAGTACCGCTACCGGGATATCCTGGAATTTGAGATCAATATACCAAAAGAACTCAGCGGGATCCCGGTTCCGAAGCTTTCCATCCAGCCGCTGGCTGAGAATGCACTTTATCACGGGATCAAGAACCGCCGCGGCAAAGGCAAAATCCTGATCGAAGGAAGGGAAGAAGAGGATGCACTTGTCCTTACGGTCAGCGACAACGGTCAGGGAATGACACCGGAGCGCCTTCATGAAGTACAGGAGGCGATCCGGACCGGGGAACGTGCCGGATTTGGTCTTGCGGCGGTTGCGGAACGAATCGCACTGTACTACGGACCGGGTTATGGAATGAAGATTTTCTCCGAAGAAGGCAAGGGAACTACTGTAGAAATACGCCTTGGAAAAAATATTCAACCAAAATCGTAAAAAAATCAACTTCCGGGATATCGTTGTATAAAAACGAATAAAAGAGTACCCTTTTTTCCGAAAATAATCCATGGAGTTTTTTTCTGAAATTGCTATAATAAAACCATCTTAAAAAACGCGAAAAACAAATGTAAAGGGAGGATTACAAAATGAAGAAAAAAATGGTGACCGCACTCTTAGCAGTATCTATGTTAGCAGGACTTTCTGCAGTGAACGTTATGGCAGCGGATGATGGCGGCGACACGATCACAGTTGGTTTTTCACAGGTAGGTGCAGAATCTGACTGGCGTACTGCAAACACAGAGTCCATGAAATCCACTTTCTCAGAAGAGAACGGATATGAGCTGATCTTTGACGATGCGCAGCAGAAACAGGAAAATCAGCTGACAGCGATCCGTAACTTTATCCAGCAGGAAGTTGACTATATCGTACTTGCACCTGTAACTGAGACAGGTTGGGACACAGTACTTCAGGAAGCAAAAGACGCAGGAATCCCGGTTATCATCGTTGACCGTATGGTAGATGTATCTGACGACAGCCTCTACACCGCATGGGTAGGATCAAACTTCAAACTGGAAGGTCAGAAAGCAATGGCATGGCTGGATGCATATCTGGAAGCCAAAGGTCGTGGCGACGAAGAGATCAACCTTGTTGATATCCAGGGAACCATCGGAGCATCTGCTCAGATCGGACGTACCGAAGGATTTGACGAAGCTGTAGAAGCTCATGACAACTGGACAACACTTGCTCAGCAGTCTGGTGAGTTTACACAGGCTAAAGGACAGGAAGTTATGGAATCTATCCTGAAACAGAGCGGTGATGATATCGACGTTGTATATTGCGAGAACGATAACGAAGCATTCGGTGCTATCGATGCGATCAAAGCAGCTGGATACGAAGTAGGCGGCGAAGAAGGTCAGATTCTTGTAATGTCCTTCGATACTACAAACGCAGGTCTTACCCAGACACTTTCCGGAGAGATCACATGTGATACAGAGTGTAACCCGCTCCACGGACCACGTGTAGAAGAGATCATCCAGAAACTGGAAGCTGGCGAAGATGTTGACAAACAGGCATATGTAGATGAAGTTGCATTCGCAGCAGACGATACCGTAACAAAGGTTACTATCGATGGAACAGATTATGACATTACTCCGATCACTCAGGAAATCATCGACGGACGTGCATATTAATTATCAGTAAACTGAAATTTCCAACTGAAACGGATTATAAGAAATGAGCCCGGGGCGTGGAACAGGATCCAGATGAGATGGATTTTATGGGCCACGCCCCTTTTGCGCTCAAAAACAGGGAAAATCAAGGAAAAATAAGGGAATGGAGGAAAGAAAATGGAACAGAATATTGTTTTGGAAATGCGTGACATAAGTAAAAATTTCACCGGTGTCCGTGCTCTTTCCCATGTGGATTTTACACTTCGAAAAGGTGAGATCCATGCACTGATGGGAGAAAACGGAGCCGGAAAATCAACACTGATCAAAGTTCTGACCGGTGTACATGAATTCGAAAGCGGTTCCATTCATATGAATGGTGAAAATAAAGAGATTATCAATCACTCTCCACAGGAGGCACAGGCCAATGGCATCAGTACCGTGTATCAGGAAGTAAACCTCTGTCCGAACCTGACGGTGGCAGAAAATCTGTTTATTGGCCGTGAGCCTCGCAATAAGCTGGGAATGATCAACTGGAAAGAAATGAATGCACGTTCTGCGAAGCTTCTGGAAAGCCTGAACATCAATGTTCCGCCAACTCAGATGCTGGACGAGTGTTCGGTGGCGATTCAGCAGATGATCGCGATCGCACGTGCGGTTGATATGAAATGTAAGGTTCTGATTCTGGACGAGCCGACTTCCTCTCTGGATGATGAAGAAGTTGAGAAACTGTTTGTGCTGATGCGGAGACTTCGTGGCGAGGGAGTAGGAATTATCTTTGTAACCCATTTCCTGGAGCAGGTATATGCAGTCTGTGACAGGATCACAGTCCTTCGAAACGGTGAACTGGTAGGCGAATATGAAACAAAGGATCTTCCACGAGTTATGCTGGTTGCGAAGATGATGGGTAAAGATTTTGATGACCTGGCAGATATCAAGGGCGATCACAAAGATAAGAAAGCCTTCTCAGATACACCGGTAATCGAGGCGAGCGGACTTGGACATAAAGGAACGATCAAGCCGTTTGATCTCAAGATCAACAAAGGTGAGGTTATCGGACTTACCGGACTTCTTGGTTCTGGACGTTCCGAACTGGTTCGTTCCATCTACGGTGCGGACAAAGCCGATAGCGGTACACTCAAAGTAAATGGAAAAGAAGCAAAGATAGGCAGTCCTCTGGATGCCATGAAACTTGGTATGGCATATCTTCCAGAAGACCGTAAGGCAGAAGGAATCATCGCAGATCTTTCTGTAAGAGAAAATATCATCATCGCACTTCAGGCGAAGAAAGGTATGTTCCATCCGTTAAGCCGTAAAGAAATGGAAGAAGCAGCAGACAAATACATCGAAATGCTCCAGATCAAAACAGCGAGCCGCGAGACTCCTATCAAGAGTCTTTCCGGTGGTAATCAGCAGAAAGTTATCCTTGGCCGCTGGCTTCTGACAAATCCGGAATACCTGATCCTGGATGAGCCGACACGAGGCATTGATATCGGTACCAAGACAGAGATCCAGAAGATCGTTCTGGATCTGGCAGACCAGGGAATGGCAGTAACTTTCATTTCCTCAGAAGTAGAAGAAATGCTCCGTACCTGTTCAAGAATGGCAGTCCTTCGAGATGGCGAAAAAGTTGGAGAACTGGAAGAGAGCGAGCTTTCACAGGCTAACATCATGAAAGCGATTGCAGGAGGTGACGAGAAATGAGTAACAGCAAATTAAAAAAGATCACAAGCGCGAGACTTTTTCTTCCTATCGTGTGTCTGATCGCAGTTCTTCTGATCAATGTGATCAAGACTCCGGACTTCTTTAATATCACAATTCGAAATGGTGTCCTTTATGGATATGTTATCGACGTTATCAACCGTGCATCTGAGCTGGTAATCCTTGCAGTCGGCATGACACTTGTCACAGCGGCATCCGGTGGACAGGATATCAGTGTCGGTGCAGTCATGGCAGTTGCTGCAGCAGTTTGCTGCCAGATCTTATCCGGCGGTGCATCTTCTGTAACAGCATATCAGAATTCACTTGTTCTTGCAGTTATCGCAGCACTTCTTGCATCAGCACTGTGCGGTGCGTTCAATGGACTTCTGGTAGCGAAGCTTAACATTCAGCCGATGGTTGCAACCCTGATCCTTTATACAGCAGGCCGTGGTATTGCACAGCTTGTCACAAATGGTCAGATCACCTACATCCGTGTGGAATCTTTCCAGATGGCAGGTGGATATATCGGTAAATCACCGGTTCCGACTCCGGTACTCTTTGCGATCGTAACAGTAGTGATCGTAGCAATTATCCTTAAGAAAACAGCTCTTGGACTTTATATTGAGAGTGTAGGTATCAATGGAAAAGCAGCACGACTGGTAGGCCTTAATTCTACCATGATCAAGTTCCTGACCTATGTGATCTGTGGTGTCCTTGCCGGAATCGCCGGACTGGTAGCATCCAGCCGTATCTATTCCGCAGATGCAAATAACATCGGTCTGAACCTTGAGATGGATGCCATCCTTGCAGTTGCACTTGGCGGCAACTTCCTCGGTGGTGGTAAATTCAGCCTGATCGGTTCCGTGATCGGAGCTTATACCATTCAGGCACTGACAACAACTCTGTATGCAATGAATGTAAAAGCCGATCAGCTTCCTGTTTACAAAGCAATCGTCGTTATCATCATCGTTACCTTACAGAGTGATGTATTCAAGAAATTTGTAGAAAGCCACAGAAGCAAAAAAGTTTCCGTTGCAGCAGAGGGAGGTCAGAAATAATGAAACAGAAAAAGAAAATGACAAGTACCGGATTTCTGCTGCTGATCACGATCGTCCTGTTCTTTGTAATGTATGCAGCAGGTATGGTGATTTTTGCAGATAAAGGTTTTGCAAAACCACAGATGTTTCTGAATCTTTTTGTATCCAATGCAGGTCTTCTCGTTATTTCCTGTGGTCTGACGATCGTTATGATCACCGGTGGTATTGATATCTCCGTTGGTTCTGTAACAGCTCTTGTCTGCATGGTAATGGCAGACCTTATGGAAAACAAAGGCGTGAGTGCATATGTAGCAGTCCTTGCTGCACTTCTGATCGGCCTTGCTTTTGGTATCGTACAGGGATTTCTGGTAACTTACATGGGAATCCAGCCATTTATCGTAACACTTGCCGGCATGTTCTTCGGACGTGGTATGACAGCGATCATCAGTACAGACATGATCTCCATCAAAAACGAAGTATTCCTGAAATGGGCAAACTACCGTTTCTACATGCCATTTGGTTCTACAAACAAAAAAGGTAAATTTATCCCGGCGTACATCCCGCCGACAGTAGTGATCGCAATCATCGTAGTTCTCATTATCGCAGTGCTTCTGAAATATTTCAAATTCGGACGTAAACTGTATGCGATCGGTGGAAACAGACAGAGTGCCCTGATGATGGGACTTGATGTCAAGAAAACAATGTTCCGTGCTTATGTACTGGATGGCTTTCTTGCAGGACTTGGCGGATTCCTTTTCTGCCTCAACAGCTGTGCAGGCTTCGTAGAGCAGGCAAAAGGTCTTGAGATGGATGCGATCTCCTCAGCCGTTATCGGTGGAACACTTCTTTCCGGTGGTGTTGGAACTCCGATCGGTTCCATGTTTGGTGTACTGATCAAAGGAACGATCTCCAGTCTGATCACTGCACAGGGTACTTTATCAAGCTGGTGGGTACGAATCGTACTTTCCGCACTGCTCTGCTTCTTCATCGTGATCCAGTCTGTACTGGCATCTGCTAAGAAGAAAAAATAACAGGTTAATAATAAGATATAAGAAAAAATATATGGAGGTTTTTGAAGCATGATCACAGGTAAAAATTACAAATTCTGGTTTTGCACAGGTTCACAGGATCTTTACGGAGATGAGTGCTTAAGAAAAGTAGCAGAGCACTCCAGGATCATCGTAGAAGAACTGAACAAATCCGGCGTTCTTCCATTCGAATTGGTATGGAAACCGACACTGATCACAAACGAACTGATCCGTAAAACATTCAACGAGGCAAATGACGACGACGAATGCGCTGGTGTTATCACATGGATGCATACCTTCTCACCGGCAAAATCCTGGATCCTTGGTCTGAAAGAATACAGAAAACCGCTGTGCCATCTGCACACACAGTTTAATGAAGAAATCCCATATGACACGATCGACATGGATTTCATGAATGAGAACCAGTCTGCTCATGGTGGAAGAGAGTATGGACATATCGTTACCCGTATGGGAATCGAGAGAAAAGTCATCGTCGGACACTGGGCTGACAAGAAAGTACAGGAGAGACTGGCATCCTGGATGCGTACCGCAGTCGGAATCATGGAGAGCAGCCATATCCGTGTATGCCGTGTCGCTGATAACATGAGAAACGTAGCTGTTACCGAGGGCGATAAAGTAGAGGCACAGATCAAATTCGGATGGGAAGTTGACGCTTATCCGGTCAATGAAGTATGCGATTATGTGAAGGATGTTTCCAAAGGCGATATTGATGTTTTGGTTGAAGAATATTATAATAAATATGATATTCTTCTTGAGGGCAGAGACCCGGAAGAATTCAAACGTCATGTAGCAGTACAGGCAGCAATTGAGATCGGATTTGAGAGATTTCTGGAAGAAAAGAATTACCAGGCAGTTGTTACTCATTTCGGTGATCTTGGCGGCTTACAGCAGCTTCCGGGACTGGCAATGCAGCGCCTTATGGAGAAGGGATATGGATTCGGCGCAGAAGGTGACTGGAAGACAGCAGCAATGGTACGTCTGATGAAGATCATGACTGCAGACGTGAAGGATGCGAAGGGAACTTCTTTCATGGAAGATTATACATACAATCTTGTTCCAGGTAAGGAAGGCATTCTTCAGTCACATATGCTGGAAGTCTGCCCGACCATCGCTGATGGCAAGATCGGCATCAAGGTATGCCCGCTTTCCATGGGTGACAGAGAAGACCCGGCAAGACTTGTATTTACATCCAAGACAGGCCCGGCGATCGCAACTTCTCTGGTGGATCTTGGCGACAGATTCCGTCTGATCATCAATGATGTTGAGTGCAAGAAGACAGAGAAACCGATGCCGAAACTTCCGGTAGGAAGCGCATTCTGGACTCCACAGCCGGATCTGGCAACAGGAGCAGAGGCATGGATCCTCGCAGGCGGCGCTCATCATACTGCATTTTCTTATGACCTGACTGCTGAACAGATGGGTGACTGGGCAGCAGCAATGGGAATCGAAGCTGTCTACATTGACAAAGACACAACCATCCGCAACTTCAGGAATGAGCTGAGATGGAATGAACTTGCATTCAGAAAATAAGCGGATGTGACGAGTACAACATTCGGGAGGAATTTTATAATGAGTGAAGCAAAGACAGCTATTTTAAATAACAAAACAGCACTTGGAATAGAGTTCGGATCTACCAGGATCAAAGCGGTTCTGGTAGATGACAAATATAATCCGATTGCATCCGGAAGCTATGAGTGGGAGAACCGTTATGAAAATGGAGTATGGACCTACTCTCTGGATGATATCAGAAACGGTCTGCAGGGAAGCTACAGCGATCTGGTAAAGGATGTTCAGGAGAAATATGGAGTAGAGCTGACAAGTGTCGGTGCACTTGGAATCAGTGCCATGATGCATGGATATATGCCATTTGATAAGGGTGGAAAGCTTCTGGTTCCGTTCCGTACCTGGAGAAACAATATCACAGGAGAAGCTTCTGAGAAACTTCTGGAGCTTTTCCAGTACAATATCCCGCAGAGATGGAGCATCGCACATCTGTATCAGGCGATCCTGAACGGAGAAGAGCATGTGAAGGATATCGACTACATGTGCACACTGGAAGCTTATGTACACCGTATGCTGACAGGAAAACGTGTTCTTGGTATCGGTGATGCAGCAGGAATGTTCCCTGTTGATTCTGAGACAAAAGATTACAACCAGGAAATGGTTGAGAAATTTGACAAACTGGTAGAGCCTTACGGATTCCAGTGGAAACTCCGTGACATCATGCCGGAAGTCCTGGTCGCAGGACAGGATGCCGGAACCCTGACAGAAGAGGGTGCGAAGTTCCTTGATCCGTCAGGCAGGCTCAAAGCCGGAATCCCGATGTGCCCGCCGGAAGGTGACGCAGGAACCGGTATGGTAGCTACCAACAGCGTAAAACAGCGCACAGGAAACGTATCCGCAGGTACTTCCGTGTTTGCAATGATCGTTCTGGAAAAGGCACTTTCCAAACCATACAAAGAGATCGATATGGTAACTACACCGGCCGGTGATGCTGTTGCCATGGCACATTCCAACAACTGTACTTCTGACCTGAATGCATGGGTAAATGTATTTAAGGAATTTGCAGAAGCAATGGGAATGGAAGTGGATATGAACAAACTGTTCGGAACCCTTTACAACAAAGCACTGGAAGGTGATCCGGACTGCGGCGGACTTCTGTCCTACTGCTATTTCTCCGGAGAGCATATGACAGGATTCGAAGAAGGACGTCCGTTATTCGTTCGTTCTCCTGAAAGTAAATTCACACTTGCAAACTTTATGAGGACCAATCTTTACACCTGCCTTGGAGCAATGCGCGTGGGCTTAAACATCCTGATCGACCAGGAGCATGTCAAGATCGACAGACTCTTAGGACACGGCGGACTGTTCAAGACCAAAGGCGTCGGACAGCAGATCCTTGCGGACGCAGTGAATGCACCGGTATCTGTTATGTCAACCGCAGGTGAGGGCGGTGCATGGGGAATCGCACTTCTGGCTGCTTATCTTGTTGATAAGAAAGACGGAGAGACTCTGGATGAATTCCTGGACAACCGTGTATTTGCCGGAAATGAAGGAAGCACCCTCGATCCGAAACCGGAAGGTGTAGAAGGATTCAATAAGTTTATGGACAGATATCTCAAAGGCCTGCCGATCGAACGGGCAGCAGTAGAGTCCAAGATCTGGTAAGAATAAAAAGATAAAACGTAAGCTGCTGGAAACAACGGCTTACGTTTTGTGCAAAGGAGAGAAAATAATGCTTGAGAAATTAAAAGAAGAAGTATACAAAGCCAATATGGATCTTCCGAAATACGGACTGGTCACATTCACCTGGGGAAATGTCAGCGGCATTGACCGTGAAAAGGGATTGTTTGTCATCAAACCGAGCGGGGTAGATTATGATAAGCTCAGACCGGAAGATATGGTAGTTGTAGACCTTCAGGGAAACAAAGTAGAGGGTGAATATAATCCATCTTCCGATACAGCAACACATGTCGTTCTCTATAATGAATTCCCGAATATCGGAGGAATCGTACATACCCATTCTCCGTGGGCAACAAGCTGGGCGCAGGCAGGAAGATCCATTCCATGCTACGGAACCACTCATGCAGACTACATCTACGGTGAAGTTCCATGTGTACGCAACCTGACAAAAGAAGAGATTGATGAAGCTTATGAGAAAAACACCGGCGTCCTGATTGCAGAATATTTCAAAAACAGCGACTACGAAGCAGTACCTGCAGTCCTCTGCAAGAACCACGGACCATTCACCTGGGGCAAGGATGCCCATGAAGCAGTCCACAACGCAGTTGTTCTTGAAGAAGTAGCCAAGATGGCATGCCGCTGCGAACAGATCAACCCACAGGTAAAACCGGCACCACAGGAATTACAGGATAAGCATTATTACCGCAAACATGGTGCAAATGCTTATTATGGACAGATTAAGAAATAAATAACCAGATAAAGCGAACGAGCTGGCATGTCGTGTAGAATGCCAGCTCGTTTTTGTATCTGTTATGTGCACAAACAGAAACTTAAAAATCCTTTCCGGTAAATACCGCAACCGTTCTCGGGCGCATGATGAAGCTGTGGTCGATGCGCGGGTCTTCGCCGTCCGGGTAGCAGTAACGGCCGTTTTCGTCGCCGTAAGTGTTGACGCTTAAGTGCCATGCACCGTGTCCTTTGAGACTTGGAAGGGTGATCGTTACATCCTCCCAGTAGGTGTTGACTGCCACGTAAACGAGGTCGTCCCTGCCTTTTTCTTTGTCATAGCCGGTGAAGCTTACGCAGAAGGTGCGGGCATCTCTCGGGATATCCACTTCGTCTGCGTTGATGTTGTGAGTGTGGATAGGGTCCATGCCACAGACGGAATCCGGGAGCTTCTTGTGGATAACTGTGTGCTGCTTGCGGAATGCAATCATAAATTTGAAGAATTCAAAGAGATCGCGGTTTTTGTCAAGCATGCGCCAGTCGAGCCAGGAGATCCTGCTGTCCTGACAGTAGCTGTTGTTGTTTCCGTATTTGGTATTTCCAAATTCATCGCCGGAGAGGAACATCGGTGTTCCGCGGCTGCACATCAGGACGGCACAGGCATTGCGGATCATGCGGTAGCGAAGTGCGAGAACTTCCGGATCATCAGTTTCACCTTCGGCACCACAGTTCCAGCTTCGGTTGTCGTTTGCACCGTCTGCATTGTCCCATCCATTTGCTTCATTGTGCTTATCGTTGTAAGCATAAAGATCATAAAGCGTAAATCCGTCATGGCAGGTGAGGAAGTTGACGCAGGAATTATAACCTGCATAATTGCTCTTGTTATTTCCATAGAAACCGCCATAAAGGTCACCGGAGCCGGAAATACTCCAGGCTGCATCCCACGCCTGCCAGCAGTCGCCCTTGAGGAAGCTTCGCAGAGAATCACGGTATCGTCCGTTCCACTCTGCCCATCGTCCGCTCGCCGGGAAACTTCCAACCTGGTAAAGACCGCCGGCATCCCATGCTTCCGCGATCAGCTTGACATTGCTTAAGATCGGGTCATCTGCGAGGGTACGCAGAAGCGGCGGGTTGTTCATCGGAGAACCGTCTTCATTTCGTCCAAGGATGCTGGCGAGGTCGAAGCGGAAGCCGTCAACACGGTAATTGATGGTCCAGTAACGCAGGCATTCCAGGATCAGCTGCTGAACGACAGGATGGTTGCAGTTCAGAGTGTTTCCACAGCCGCTGAAATTGTAGTAATTTCCGTCCGGAGTCAGCATATAGTAAATGTTATTGTCGAATCCCTTGAAACTGAAGGAAGGTCCTTTCTCATTGCCCTCTGCGGTATGATTGAATACAACGTCGAGGATGACTTCGATCCCGTTTGCATGAAGTTCACGGATCAGTGTCTTGAGTTCTGTACCTTCTCTGTTGTGCTCGTTGGCAGAAGAGTAGCTGCTGTTCGGAGCAAAAAAGCTCACGGTATTGTAGCCCCAGCATTCGAGTAGCTGTGTTCCGTCGACTGTCCTTGCGTTCATGGTCTCATCGAACTCAAAGATCGGCATCAGCTCGACCGCATTGATACCGAGTTCCTTGAGATAGGGGATCTTTTCCATCAGTCCGGCAAAAGTGCCTCGATGCTGAACCCCGGAAGAAGGATGGTGTGTGAAGTTTCTTACATGCAGTTCGTAAATGATAAGGTCGCAGAGCTCCTTCTTGGACTGCGGAACATCGCCCCAGTCGAAGGTGTCCTTGACCACTCGTGCATGGTAGGTATGGTCCCAGCGGATCCCCCAGGTCCTCTGACCGGCAACAGCTTTGGCGTAAGGGTCGAGGAGAACATTGTTTTTGTTGAATAAGAGTCCTTTTTCCGGACAGTATGGTCCGTCTACGCGGTAAGCATACTCAAATTCGTCGATGTTCAGTCCATAGACGATCATGGAATAGACATCGCCGATCTTGTAAGCCTCAGGGAAAGGAAGGACGGCAAAAGGCTCCTCCTGTGCACGATGGAAGAGAAGGAGTTCGCAGGAAGTTCCTCCGCAGGTGTGAATGGTAAAGTTCACACCGTTCTGAAGCGGGGTAGCTCCATTCAGGTCAAAAATACCCGGCCGTACCGGAAAACCGTCGATTTCAGCCATAGGTGTTGATTCAAGCGGGTGGTCGGATACAAATTTATGGTGATAAGATTTCATGATGTTTTCTCCGTTCCTGTAGTATAAAAGTGGATCAGCAGCTTACTCCTGGAAAAGTTTCTCACATTTCTGGATGATCTGCTGATTTCTTGTCTCGTAGTCGACATGAAGTGGATGAATCTTGCCGGAAGCATACATTTCCATGCCCTGAAGCACACCTTCTTCACTGTCAGGCAGAAGTGTGCCGCCGTATTCTTTGAGGAAAGATCTGGCTCCATTGACATCACAGGCTGCGACAGGAAGTCCGAGCACATCTGCCTCCGGGACGACCAGAACCTGTCCCTCATAGAAAGAGGAGAGAATAAAAAAGTCGCAGCGTTTCAGCACCGGCATCGGATTACTCATGGATTTAAGAAGTACGATGTGCCGTCCGGATTCCAGGCTTCTGGCAAGACGGCGAAGGCTTTCGTACAGGTCACCCATTCCGCCAATGATGATAAGCCATGTCTTTGGATGGCTGTGCCAGAAGGTGTCAAAGGCACGGATCAGGCGTTCCTGACCTTTCTCCGGGGCGTATCTTCCAATGTTGATAAATTTCGTACCGGAGCAGTCCAGGATTTTCTGGAGTTTCCTAAGAGAGACATTGGACTGGGTTTCCGGGTCAAAGGTCAGTGGAAGTTCTGCTCTGGAACGGATATTTTCGACATCCATGTAGTTGGCGATCACCTGTACATTGTCTGTGCGTCCACCGATGCGCTCTACGGCAGGACGGATATCCTCGCCGACCGGAACAACATGGTCATATGCTGCATAAGCATGACGAAGAAGTGGCAGGCTTGGATTTCCCTTGGCCTGGATCTCACGTTCCATGTCGTTATGCACCCAGATCGTTCTGGTGCAGGGAGCCTGTTCAAAGAGTGCGATCATGTAATTCTCGTAGCCGTCATAGTGAACGACCTGGTCAAAGGCTGCGTTTCCGAAATGTTTCTGCCATTCCCGGCGGTATGCTTTCTCAAGCCGTTTCCGGATGCCAAAAGAAGTGATCCCCCATTTCAGATACAGGATCTGTGCCACAGCGGTGAGGACATCGAGGTTCATTTCTGTGGCGAGAGGGTAGTAATGGTATCCCTCCGGCATTCCATTAAGCCGTTCCGGATGCTCCTTGAGGGACGGGGAACGGTAGGAAATATAATAGTCGCAGGCATCCGTATCGAGATGGCGGAGCATGCTGAAGTATGCGGTCGTGATCCCGTTTGGCTTGAGGCTGCCGGCGTAGAGAAGGACTTTTTTCTTCGTTGTGACCGGCATTTTGTGTTCCTGACACAGATATTTGCCGAGAAGTACGTGGCGGCAGATATTGCGTGTCGCTTTCTGTCGGTCAAAGGTACAGTATTTGTCAAGAAATTCTCTGTCAGCACCGCCGCCCGGTTCCTGAAGTTCAGACAGGACTTCCTCCGGTGTTACTGCGATCGGGAACGGGTAGGAGCGGATGTCTTCGTACATGCCACGGTGTCCCATATAATCCTCAAGGTCATAGGCAAAGAGGATGATCTTACGACCAGTATTTGCAAAGTCGTACATGACGCTGGAATAATCTGTGATCAGTACGTCGCAGGCATTCAGTACATCGTAGGTGTCAAGTTCTGACGGGAACGGGCGGATGTGCCTGTAATTGTCGAGATCGAGCCCTTTCTGCACAAGTGGATGCAGCTTGAGAAGAAGAATCTGATCGTCCTGCATGCCCTTATCAATTACCTCAAGATAACTGCGTACCTGCTCTACGTAGGTATCGCCTTCTACATCATCGGTACGTCCGCGGAAGGTCGGCATATAGACGCTGAGCTGACATCCCTGGTAGCCCAGGACTTCCTTGAGGAGCCTGCCGTGTTCCTGGTCGAAGAAAATAGAATTTCGCGGATAGCCCTCGCGGAGAATCGTTCCCCGATAAAGTTCTTTGAGGTTAAAAGCTCCGGACATTTTTTCTTCCATATATAAATTAGGAAAAACGAGATAGTCGGACATCAGGAGATTTCGCATGATATTTCCCATGTCATAGCGTTCTTCCTCGTTGTCCTGTCCCATGCGTTTGAGCGGGGTACCGTGCCAGACGTTGAGATAAACCTGGCCTTTTTTCTTGATATAACGTCCCGGGAAGGTGGTGTCGTTGATGAGGTAGCCGGCCTTTGCCAGATGGTAATAGTAGTCCGGGGTGCTCATATGAACAATCTTATCCACGGAAATGTGATAATGAGCGAGTTTTTTCTCAATCTGTTCACGGGAGCTCTTCTGAACTGCCAGGACTTTTCGGAATTTGCGGTATTCCGGACGGGAAAGTTCTGTAAAGATCGCAAGAATATTGCTTTCCAGGGAAATCCCGCTTCTGGAAGCAAGGAGGATCTCACGGCGGTCGATCGGCACCTTTTCATAAAAGGTATTATAAAAAGGATACCAGGTACCGCTTTTGAGCTTGCGTATCACTTTATTTTTGAATGAATTGTTTGAATCTGCCATAATATTTTACCCTGTAAAAAAATTTATAGTTATCAATGGACTGTTTATATACAGTGTTTTTATATTTTATCACGAATAAATAAACATGAACAGGGATTAATATAAAAAGCCTTCCTCGGGGCGAATAACAGGGCAGATTTCACGAAAGTTATTGCTTTTTTGGCTGGATTATATTATAATCGTACTTGTAAAAAGAATTTACCCTTCAAAAATTTTTTTTACATAACCCCTTATTTAATTATTTATACTCCCCTGGAAATCCCTGGTAGCTCCCCTACCGGGGATTTCCTTTTATATAATAAATTTTGCTGCAAAACCTGCATAATTTTTGCCTCAGGAAGACATACTACCTGATGTAATAAGAAATAAAGATTGTTACTGTTCACAGTAACATGAACTACAGGAGGAATTTTCAAATGGCAAAAAATTATGAAAATGAGAACAAAACAAGCAACTACAGCACTGACAAAGCAACTTCAAAAAATGCGATGGGCAGCCAGGACAGCAGCAAAAATGCTTCCAGAAATTCTTCAAAAAATGCGTCCCGCAATAAGACATCTAACGCATATAATAAAGAACAGGATGACTATTCCGACAGATACTAAAGCGAAAACTTCAGGCAAATTTTCTCCCTTCTTCTTATGTAAAAAATAAAGAGCAGGCTTCGCCAGATAGGCGGAGCCTGTTCTGCGTTATGTGGTGCCAGGGATGGACAGCGGGAGGTTCCGGAAAGCAGGATCCTACATATAATATAAATAAAAAAGGAAGAATCATATGTTTCCTATCGAAACCATTTCTGCAAAAATGCTGGATTATTATGTGGACCGTCCGGACACACTGATCATAGATCTCCGGGAACCGGAGAGTTACCGAAAGAGCCATATCAGAGGAGCGGTAAACATTCCTTATGAAGAATTAAGCGAAAGTCCGCCGCTTCCGAAAGAAAAACTTCTTATCTTTTACTGCGACAGGGGCGGGGCAAGTATGGCTGCGGCACGTGATTATGTGCGGCGGGGATACAGAACAAGATCCGTTATAGGAGGATTTGGGGCATACAGGGGAAGAAATCGCACGTTTTCCGGATAAACAGGAATCCTCTGACTATGGAAAGAGCTTAGCCAGAGGATTTTTTGAAATAAGGCTACCGCAATCCCCCTGGCTTTAGACGGTGGGTTAAGGTAGCCAAAAGTAAAAAAATGTTATATACTTGAGATATGCCAAAGGCACAAAGTTATTATCAAATATATGGAAACGGATAAAGATCATATCCATTATATGATAGAAACATAACCGACAATGTCTGTCAGGAAGATTGTGGATCTGATGAAAAGTTATACAACATATTATATTTGGAAGAGATATCCGGATTATCTGCGCAAACATTTTTGGAAAGAACATACATTTTGGACAGATGGGTATTTTGTATGTAGTGTAGGAAATGTATCAGAAGAAATGCTAAAAAATATATCGATGGTCAGGGATGAGAAAGAAGGTGGCAGTAAATGTTAAAAGCATATAAATATAGAATATATCCTAATATGGAGCAGAGAGTACAGATAGCAAAAACATTTGGCTGCTGCCGTTTTGTCTATAACCGTACATTGGCATATCGGAAAGAAATGTACGAAAAAGAGAAAAAGTCTGTCAGCAAAACAGACTGCAATAATTACTGTAACAGAGAATTAAAGAAAGAAAATGAATGGCTGAAGGAAGTAGATAAATTTGCACTGACGAATGCCATTTATAATATGGATTCTGCATATCAGAAATTTTTCAAAGAACATGCAGGTTATCCGAAGTTTAAGAGCAAACATGACAGTCACAGATCATACACAACAAATTTTACAAATGGCAATATAGCAGCAGATTTTGAGAGAAATAAAGTAAAACTGCCTAAACTAAAGGAAGTAAAAGCAAAGCTGCATAGAAACTTTAGCGGGCAGATAAAGTCAGCAGCCGTATCTCAGGTACCAAGTGGAAAGTACTATGTATCATTATTGGTGGAAACGGAACATGAGGAACTGCAGCATACCAGTCATAGTATAGGTTTAGACTTGGGAATTAAAGATTTATGTATTACTTCTGCTGGAAAGAAATACATAAATCCCCAAATTATCAGGAAACATGAGAAGAAACTGATAAAATTGCAAAGGCAGTTAGCACATAAAGAAAAGAGAAGCCAAAATTACTATAAGATCAGGAAAAAGATAGCGTTATGCCATGAGAAGATAACAAATACCAGAAAAGATTATCTGCACAAGATCTCACATGAGCTCATCAGCGAAAACCAAGTGATAGTTTCAGAAGATCTACAGATAAAAAATATGGTAAAAAATCATCATCTGGCAAAATCTATAAGTGATGTATCGTGGTATGAGCTGACAAGGCAGTTAGAATATAAGGCAAAGTGGAATGGAAGGGAATATGTAAAAACAGATACATTTTATGCAAGCAGCCAGTTGTGCTCTGCATGTGGATATCAAAATACAGAGACGAAAGATCTGTCAGTAAGGGAATGGATATGTCCTGTTTGCGGGACGAAGCATGACAGAGATATTAATGCTGCAAAGAATATATTGGCAGAGGGATTAAGAAAAACAGCATAAGAAAATCAAATAATAGGGCAGGAATTGCCCGAATTAACGCCTGTGGAGTTAGTAGGTTACGAGGACGATGAAGCAGGAAGCCCATTGGCTTTAGACAATGGGTAATTCACAGTAGAATAAAAGAATGATATACTGGAAAAAAACTGATAGGAGAAACTTGCTATGAAATATATGTTTGCATCAGATGTACATGGTTCCGCCTTTTACTGCCGTAAAATGCTGGAAGCATACAGAGAAGAGGGCGCAGAGCGTCTGGTTCTGCTGGGCGACCTGCTCTATCACGGACCAAGAAACGATCTTCCGAAGGAATATGCTCCGAAGGAAGTGATCGCAATGCTCAACGAAATGAAAAATGAGATCTATGCAGTTCGAGGCAACTGTGAGGCAGAAGTAGACCAGATGGTACTGAATTTCCCGGTGATGGCAGATTACTGCATTCTGGCGATCGACGGGCTGACTTTTTATGCCACACATGGACATGTCTATAACGAAAACAACCTTCCGCCGTTCCGTGAAGGGGACATCCTGATCCACGGACATACACATGTGCTCAAGGCAGAGCAGAGAGAGGGCTACATCCTTCTGAATCCGGGTTCTGTTTCCATTCCGAAGGAAGGAAATCCGCCGACCTACGCAGTACTGGAAGACAAAGTATTCACAATTAAAGATTTTGATGGAAATATCATCAAGGAAATGAGGCTTGCATGAAATATATGGAACTGATCGCACCCTGTCACTTTGGTATGGAAGCGGTTCTGAAACGTGAGATCCTGGATCTGGGATATGAGATCAGCAAAGTAGAAGACGGAAAAGTTACTTTTCTGGCAGATGCAGAGGGCATCGCACAGGCAAACATGTTCCTCCGCACCACAGAGCGTATCCTTCTCAAGACAGGAGAGTTCAAGGCAGTGACTTTTGACGAACTGTTTGAGAAGACCAAGGCGATCCCGTGGGAAGAATATATCCCGAAGGATGGTAAATTCTGGGTGGCAAAGGCA
The DNA here is from genome assembly GCF_040096655.1 of Blautia intestinihominis. Taxonomy (NCBI): domain Bacteria; kingdom Bacillati; phylum Bacillota; class Clostridia; order Lachnospirales; family Lachnospiraceae; genus Blautia; species Blautia intestinihominis. The sequence continues at coordinate 30,924 of NZ_JBBMEI010000015.1, forward strand.
AACTCCGTAAAAAGTGCTCTGTTCAGCCCGTCTGATATCCAGTCGATCATGAAAAAGGCGATCGTAGAACGACTCAAGAGCGTCTATGGGATCTCCTGGTTCCCGGAAGATGGAGCAAGTTTCCCGATTCGTGTTGCTTTTATGAAGGATGTGGCAACAATTGGGATCGACACTTCCGGCGTCTCCCTGCACAAACGAGGATACCGTCAGATGACCGTCAAGGCGCCGATCACAGAGACACTGGCTTCCGCGCTGATCATGTTGACTCCGTGGAACAAAGACAGGATCCTTGTCGATCCTTTCTGCGGAAGTGGAACTTTCCCGATCGAGGCTGCGATGATGGCAGCAGACATGGCACCGGGAATGAACCGTTCTTTCCTTGCAGAAGACTGGAAGCATCTGGTTCCACGTAAATGCTGGTATGATGCTCTGGAAGAAGCGCAGGACCGTGTAAATCTCGATATTGAGACAGACATCCAGGGTTACGATATCGATCCGGAAGCCCTCAAGGCAGCACGTTCCAATGCAAAGATGGCAGGAGTGGACAAGCTGATCCATTTCCAGCAGAGAGCAGTCAGGGATCTGAGCCATCCGAAGCCGTATGGATTTATCATCACGAACCCGCCATATGGCGAGCGTCTGGAAGAAAAAGAAGCCCTTCCGGCACTTTACAGAGAGATCGGAGAGAGTTTCAGCCGTCTGGACAAGTGGTCCATGTACCTGATCACATCCTACGATCATACAGAAAACGATATTGGCAAAAAAGCGGACAAAAACCGTAAGATCTATAATGGTATGCTGAAGACTTACTACTATCAGTTCCTTGGTCCGAAGCCGCCGAAGAGGAGAAAAGATTCATGAAAAAAGTGATTTTTGCAACAGGAAATGAAGGCAAGATGAAAGAGATACGTGAGATCCTCGGAGATCTTGACATCGAACTTCTTTCCTTAAAAGATGCCGGAATTCACGCCGACATCGTAGAAGATGGAAAAACATTCGAAGAAAACGCCCAGATCAAGGCAAAAGCGATCCGCGACCTGACAGGAGAGATCGTTCTTGCAGACGATTCTGGTCTGGAGATCGACTATCTCAACAAAGAGCCGGGAATCTATTCTGCGCGATATATGGGAGAGGATACCTCCTATCATATCAAGAACGCCAAACTGATCGAACGCCTCGAAGGAGTCCCGGATGAAAAAAGAACCGCCAGATTCGTCTGTGCGATCGCAGCGGCTTTTCCTGATGGAAGCGTCAAGACCGTAAGAGAGGCAATGGAGGGCAGGATCGGCTACGAAGAAAGCGGAGCCAACGGCTTCGGCTACGACCCGATCTTTTATCTCCCGGAGTACGGCTGCACCTCAGCAGAACTCTCCATGGAAGAAAAAAACAAGATCAGCCACAGAGGGAAGGCTCTGCGCGCCATCAAGGACGCACTCCGATGAAAATCCTCGTAGTCAGCGACACCCACGGCAGAGACGAAAACTTCGAACAGGCAGTCATGCAGGAAGCTCCCTTCGACATGCTGATCCACTGCGGTGACGTAGAAGGCAGAGAAATCTTCATAGAAGCCCTCACCGAGTGCCCCTGCCATATCGTTTCAGGAAACAACGACTTCTTCTCAGACCTTCCAAGAGAAGAAATAGTAGAAGCAGGCAACAACCGGATCTTCGTCACCCACGGCCACTACTACGGCGTTTCCATGGATATCACAGGTGTCATCGACGAAGCCAAAGACCGCGGCTGTAACGCCGTCTTCTTCGGCCACACCCACAAACCCCTTTTGGAAACCATAGACGGTGTCCTAGCCCTAAATCCCGGAAGCCTGACCTACCCCCGCCAAAGAGGCCGGCGGCCAAGCTACGCCATCGTAAACCTAGACCAAACCGGTCACCTAACCGCCGAACTAAAACACCTATAACAATTATTTAATAAGCTAAACAAAACTGTACAAAAGAAAGCCCATAAATAAGACCGCAACGCACCTCTTATTTATGGGCTTTCGCCACCAACAATCTGAAAAAAGACCAGATTCCCCTTGCCCACACGGCAACCAGGAATCCGGTCTTTCTTCTACACATTACAAATCTGAAACCCCAAGGCTCATGCTTCCAAAAAAGCCCAGGGTGTGCAGAGGGACTGGCGAAGTCCCTTTGCGAAATATCCCCACGCAGTGGGAAACTGGATCATAAGGCTTCCAAGCCTTATAAAAAATGCGGATAACAGGACTTGAACCTGCACGTCGTTCAACACCAGAACCTAAATCTGGCGCGTCTGCCAATTCCGCCATATCCGCAGGATAGGATAGCATCCAAACTTCCTAATAAAATAATAAAAAACACTATCTAAACGATAGTGTTTCAAGTGAGACATCGGGGATTCGAACCCCGGACAACTTGATTAAAAGTCAAGTGCTCTACCAACTGAGCTAATATCCCATAATATAAGACTGGGCTAGCTGGATTCGAACCAGCGAATGCAGCAGTCAAAGTGCTGTGCCTTACCGCTTGGCGATAGCCCAAAGGCGAAAGGGTGGATACAGGGATTCGAACCCTGGGCCTCCAGAGCCACAATCTGGCGCGCTAACCAACTGCGCTATACCCACCACAGCGTGCCTGAAGGGATTCGAACCCCCGACCCACGGCTTAGAAGGCCGTTGCTCTATCCAGCTGAGCTACAGACACATTTCTCTGCTTCGCTTACAGAGAAGCGGGTGATGGGAATCGAACCCACGTATCCAGCTTGGAAGGCTGGTGTTCTACCATTGAACTACACCCGCAATTCGCTGAAACGGTAAAAGTTGTTTACAGCATCGGGGTGACAGGATTCGAACCTGCGGCCTCCTGGTCCCAAACCAGGCGCTCTAGCCAAGCTGAGCCACACCCCGTTAACGGTATTTAGTTGTTTGCGTTTTTGCTATGTCGCTCAACGCAAGACATATTATATATTAGGCATATCCAAATGTCAACAACTTTTTTGAAAAAAATTGAAAAAAATTTTAAAAATGCCGCAAAGCCTTATTTTATGCGGGTTTCCGGGCAAAAAAATTACGTTAAATACGCTTCTGGTTGGAAAAATCACAAGAAAATGATAAAATATGATACAATGATACAACAAAAAATAATTTCAGAAAAAACAAAACATCAACCATGTTTTTACACAATCCATACTTAATTTTATAGAAGGAGACCTAAAATGAACGTACAGGAATTTCAGAACAAATTAAAAGAAATACAGACCATCGCCAAAGCAAATGGCAATTCCCTTACCGCGATCCAGATCCGCGATACCTTCGCAGGAATGGAACTCGACAAGACACAGCTCCTTGGAGTACTCAAATATTTAACCTCCCAGGGAATCCAGATCGAAGGAATGGAAGACAGTGCCACAGAGGAAACCAAAGAGCCAGAACGAAAGAAAATCCCGCTGACCCCGGAAGAAGAAACTTACCTCAGGAATTATCTTGAAGAACTTCCGGAACTTTCCATAGATACTGCCCAGGCTTTTGCCGCACTTGCAAACGGAGATCAGGATGCGCTGCAGTCCCTTACTTCTTATTATATGAAAGAAACAGCGAAGATGGCAGCAGACATGAATGCAGAGGAGATTTTTCTTGCAGATCTGATCCAGGAGGCAAATCTGGCACTGATCCAGGCGCTTGGAAGCGCCGGAAACGAAGTCAGAGATGAAAAATGGCTCATGAATGAAGTCCGTAAAGGGATCATCGCAGTTCTGGAAGAACAGACCCAGAGAAAATTCGCAGACGACAGCCTGGTAGCCCGTGTAGAGAAGCTTGAAAGTGCAGTCCGCGAACTGAATGACGATGAAGATGATAAGAATGCTTTCAGCATTGATGAGCTTGCGATCATTCTTGACATGAAAGTAGATGAGATCCGCGATGTCCTCCGCCTGACCGGTGACGATAAATAAAAAAGTTTTCCCCTAGTGTGCTGTCTCATTGACTTTCAGTTAAATAACGCGAAATGTCAATGATACAGTACACTAGATGCTCACAGTTAGTTGAGAAAAACAATCGCCGCGATAACGCCCATAACTGTTGAAATATGTCGATTTTTATGATACTATAAACAACATACGGGAGGTATTTTTATGCAGATTAGAGAATCAGCGGAGGATTATCTGGAAGCGATTCTGGTTTTATCCAAAAAAGGCGGCGGGGTGCGCTCTGTTGACATTGCATCTATGCTGGGAGTTTCCAAACCGAGCGTAAGCCATGCAATGAAATTATTAAGAGAAGACGGTTATATCGCAATGGACCGTTATGGCACGGTCACATTGATGGACAAGGGTTCAGAGATCGCACACAGGATTTATGAGAGACATACTGTTTTGACCAAGATGCTTGAGGGACTTGGTGTTTCACCGGAGGTTGCAAGGGCAGATGCCTGCAAGATGGAGCATGATGTCAGCGACGAGAGCTTCGAGAAGATCAAGGAGCATCTGACAGCCAAGGGCGAGATCTGACAGTATATGAAATACAATAACGAAATACAGAAGGTCATCACGATCAGAGTTTTCTGAAAGTGATGACCTTTTTTGTTGCGTGGAAATAACGTTGAGATTATTTATGCGGCAGGATTTTTCTGCGGGAGCTGTGCAAGGATGATCGCACCGAACATCAGCACACAGCCAAAAATCTCACGGCCGCTTAAGTTTTGTCCAAGGATCAGCCAGCCGGCGAGCACGGAAATGCAGGATTCCAGGCTGAGGATCAGGGAGGCTACGGTCGGGTTCATGCCTTTCTGACCGACGATCTGCAGGGTGTAGGCAACTCCGCAGGACATAACTCCGGCATAGAGGATCGGAACTTTGGCTGCAAGGATGCCTGCGAGATCCGGACTTTCAAAGAGCAAGGCAGGGAGCCCGGAGAGGATACCGCAGACCAGGAACTGGATGCAGGACATTTTTACGCCGTCTACCAGAGGTGAGAAATGGTCGATCACCAGGATATGCAGGGAAAAAAGTACTGCACAGATCAGCACGAGCAGCTCTCCCTTGCCAATGGCAAATCCCTCGCCCGGTGTCAGGCAGAGAAGGTACAGACCGCATAAGGAAAGGATTACGGCGATCCAGATAAACGGGCTGCATTTTTTCTTAAGGAAGATACCGATGACCGGAACGATGATGATGTAGCAGGCGGTGATGAATCCGGCTTTGCCGACGGTGGTGTATTTGATACCGAATTGCTGGAAGTTGCTTGCAAGGCAGAGCAGGATACCGCAGCAGATACCGCCGGTGATCAGAGTTTTGCGGTCAGAAGGTGTCTGCTCACTGGCAGATCTGGTCTTACCAAGTCCCCAGATGACAGGCAGCAGTGCGATCGCACCGATGATATTTCGAACGGCATTGAAGGTAAAGCCTCCAATATAGTCCATGCTGACGCTCTGTGCGACAAAAGCCACACCCCAGATGGTGGCGGTCAGCAAAAGCAAAAGCGAATTCCTGACCGGAACAGATTCTTTTTTCATAATATTTCTCCTCGTAGTGTAAGATACTTACGAATCACTCCGATGCTCTGCATCTTCCGCGATTCTGCAAATATTCGGAATCCGTAGATTTACTGCGTAAATCACTACTTCCTCATATTTGGCGGGTTTCAAATGGATATGCCCTTTCATGCAAGCATGAAAGTCATATCCGTTTGAAACCCTGATATCACTAGTATACTGCATAACTATGCATTGATAAAGAGTGAAAATAAAAAAATAAGAGCTCCGCATGTGCAGAGCCCTTATGAATAATTATAACTATTTAGATGAAGATATATTTCAGTACAAATAATACGGCGAGAACGTACATCAATGCACTGATCTTCTTTTCTTTGGCTTTGCCGGTGATCAGGTTGATCACTACGTAGGAGATAACTCCCATGGAGATACCTTCGGAAATACTGTACATGAATGGCATTGCGATGATCGCGATAAAGCACGGGATCGCTTCTGTCATGTCACTGAAATCAATCTTGGTGACAGAGGTCAGCATCAGGTAACCTACGACGATCAGAGCCGGTGCTGTCGCAAAGGAAGGAATTGCCAGGAAGATCGGGGAAAGCAGAAGAGAAAGTGCAAACAGGATACCTGCTACTATGGAGGTGAGTCCTGTACGTCCGCCTTCTGCAACACCGGAGGCACTTTCGACAAAGGTGGTAACAGTGGAAGTACCGCACATAGCACCTACAGTTGTTCCGACAGCGTCAGAGAGCAGGGCACCTTTGATATTCGGAAGCTTGCCGTCCTTATCGAGCATGTCAGCTTTGGAAGCCACACCGATCAGGGTTCCAAGAGTATCAAACATATCTACAAACAGGAATGCAAACATGATGACTACGAAATCCAGTGAAAATACAATGGAAAAATCCATCTTCATAAAGGTCGGAGCCATGCTTGGCACAGAGATTCCGCTTGAAAAATCAGGAAGCAGGCTGTAATATCCGAGGTCAGCATTCGGTACATACAGATGTGTAAGCTGACAGATGATCCCGAGAACCCAGGTGATCAGGATGCCCCAGAGGATGCTGCCTTTAACATCCTTGGCAAGAAGGATGGCTGTAACCAGGATACCGATCAGCGCAAGGAGAACAGTGATGCCCTGTGAGGAAAAAGTTCCTTCTGCAACAGAGGATTTGAAGGAAAAGATGCTTACCAGTGTAGAGTCATTTCCAACAACGATCTTGGCGTTCTGGAGTCCGATAAATGCGATAAAGAGGCCGATACCTACAGATACGGCGTGTTTCAGGTTCATCGGAATGGAGTTGAAGATCGCTTCACGAACATTGGTGAGGGAAAGCAGGATAAAGATGATACCCTCTGCAAATACTGCTGCAAGTGCCTGCTGCCAGGAATATCCCATACCAAGGACTACGGTGTAGGTAAAGTATGCGTTCAGACCCATTCCAGGAGCAAGAACGAATGGATAGTTGGACAGAAGTGCCATCAGACAGCTTGCGATAAATGCGGACAGTGCGGTTGCTGTAAAGACAGATCCGCGGTCCATGCCGGATGCAGACAGGATATTCGGGTTGACAGCCAGGATATAGGCCATTGTCATAAAGGTTGTGATTCCTGCCATGACCTCAGTTTTGACGTCTGTGTGGTTTTCTTTGAGGTGGAAAAGTTTGTCGAGATTCATATAAGTACCCCCTTCGTATGGTGCACAGCCTGTGCACTAAAAGATTTTGTTTCCGGAAACATATTTTCCGGTGATGCATCTGTCATCCGAAAGATAGATCAGTCTCTCAAGTCTTTCACGTGCCGTCAGTGGCTGAGGATGACGGAGACCCCGATCATCCAGGATCAGAGCATCAAACTCATAGTCTTCCAAAAAAGTTCCGACCTTTCCAAAGAAAGCTCCACCGCCCATGGTTGCCATATAGAAAGCTTCTTCCAGGGAAAGCGGCTTCAGGGAATCATCCACAAGCCTCCATCGAAGCTTGGATACCTGAATGGCATCAGCGATCGCGCGGAGCATGGACAGGGAATGACCACCCGCAATATCCGTGCCAAGTCCGATGTGAAGATCTTCTTCGAGATAACGCCGTACAGGGGCGATGCCGGAAGAAAGATTCGTGTTGGACTGAGGACAGTGGGCGACAAAAACTCCCCGCTTTTTCATAAGGGCGATCTCAGCATCTGAACTGTAGACACAGTGTGCCATGATCGCAGGGCAGTCAGGACTGCCAAAAAGACCAAACTGATCGTATGCCTCTCCATAAAAAGAAGTATTAGGGCACAGTTCGTGTACCCAGGCAATTTCACTCTGGTTCTCGGAAAGATGGGACTGTACCGGAAGACGGTAAGTTCTCTGGAGTTCTGCCAGCGCATTCATAAGCTCATCTGTGCAGGAAGGGGTGAAACGTGGTGTGAGAATCGGCTTGACGTTCTCATATTTTCCGGCAGTGTCAGTGAGCCAGCGGACAGTATCTCCCGCAGAAACAACAGCGCTTTTTTCCTGAAGGTCAGCGGTTCCATTGCGGTCCATATTGACCTTTCCGATATAGGTTTTGAGACCTGTTTTTTCCATGAGATCCATCAGAAGTTCGGTTGCCTCTACATGCAGGGTTGCAAAGATGGAAGCACGTGTCGTGGCACTCTGGCGCAGATCCTCTGCAAAGATAGAATAGGCTTTCTCGGCGTAACTGAGATCTGCATAGCGGGCTTCCTCCGGGAAAGTAACCTGATTCAGCCATTCCAGCAGTTCCAGATCCATATACATGCCGTGAAATGCATACTGCGGAGCGTGAAGGTGGAGATCGTTCATTCCCGGAATGATAAGCTGATCGCCCACATCTTCAACAGGAATTCCTTCAAACTGAGCCGGAAGCTCCGGGAAAACACCGACAGTACGTCCGTCCTGACAGACGATAAATGCATTCTCAAGGCAGGTCAGGTTCTGTGAGTCTGTGCTGAAACATACCGTTCCTCTGATGGCAAAAGTGGTTGGTTTCATATAAGCTACCTCCTTTTTGGTCTGGAACCTTCCGGGCAAAAAAAATACCGGATATTTTGCCCGAAAAGTTACTGTAAACAAAGTAAACAGTAACACTTATAGGCAACTATTACGGTAGTTGGTAGAGACGTCCAACCAATTATGGACCTATATAAGTTTTACACTATTGTTTATGAAATTATTATAAAATAGGAAGTGTTTTCTGTCAAATATAAAATGAAAACTTCTATGTATAATATTGTACAAAAAAATTGCATAAAATTTGGTATAAAAAATCCGGCAGTCTGAAAACAGACCGCCGGAAAATAAAAGCTATGATTATTTGTTGTTTTTGTTCTTCTCAACTTCCAGTAATTTCATTGCACGAACTTTGAGCGGAAGACCGAACAGAGTAATGAATCCGTCTGCATCGTGGTGGTCATACATGTCACCTGTTGTGAAGGATGCAAGAGATTCGTTGTACAGGCTGTATGGAGAAGTTGTACCAGCTTTGATGATGTTTCCTTTGTAAAGTTTGAATTTAACTTCACCGGTTACATATTTCTGAGTGGACTCTACGAATGCCTGGAGTGCCTCGCGGAGTGGTGTGAACCATTTTCCTTCGTATACGACCTGAGCGAACTGGCTGCCGATCTTTTTCTTGGCTTCCATGGTGTCACGGTCAAGGATCAGTTCCTCGAGCTGCTCATGAGCTGCCATCAGGATAGTTCCGCCAGGAGTCTCATATACACCACGGGATTTCATACCAACAACACGGTTTTCTACGATATCAACGATACCGATACCGTTCTCGCCGCCAAGACGGTTGAGCTCTGTGATGATCTCGGAAACTTTCATTGCTTTGCCGTTGAGAGTCTTCGGAACACCTTCCTCAAATGTCATGGTTACTTCTGTTTCTTTATCTGGTGCTTTTTCAGGAGTTACACTTAAAACGAGCATGTCGTCATAGTTCGGAGCCTGGGAAGGATCTTCGAGTTCAAGTCCTTCATGGCTGATATGCCATAAGTTACGGTCACGGCTGTAGCTGTGGCTTGCATCGAATGGAAGGTTGATTCCATGAGCCTGGCAGAATGCGAGCTCATCATCACGGGACTGCATGGTCCATACATCTGTCATTCTCCAAGGAGCGATGATCTTGATGTCCGGAGCAAGTGCTTTGATACCAAGTTCGAAACGGATCTGGTCGTTACCTTTACCGGTAGCACCGTGGCAGATAGCAACAGCGTTTTCTTTACGTGCGATCTCAACGAGTTTCTTGGCGATCGCCGGACGGGCCATGGAAGTTCCGAGCAGATATTTGTGTTCGTATACAGCGCCTGCCTGTACGCATGGCATGATGTAGTTGTCGCTGAAATCATCAACGATGTCTTCGATGTATAATTTGGAAGCTCCGGAAAGTTTCGCTCTCTCATCCAGACCATCCAGTTCGTTTCCCTGTCCGCAGTTTACACAGCAGCAGACAACTTCGTAATCAAATGTTTCTTTCAGCCACGGGATCAGTGCTGTGGTATCAAGACCACCTGAGTATGCAAGTACAACTTTTTCTTTCATAATGTATTCCTCCTGAAAATTTAATGTCCTGCACTTGGCAGATACATGAATATTTGATATTATAAAAGGTAAAGATTCCTGCGCTTTAGTGTGATTGTATGATAAAGCAGTGAATCTTAAGCCCTGTCGTGTTTCGACAAGAGTTAATATACAACAATTTTTATAAATATGCAATACCAATATGCAAAAAAATAAAAGAAATTTTTGCATAAAAATGCATCATTAAATAGGAAATAACATATAAAAATACATAAAATCGCGGAACGCGGATGCGAAAATGGTAAAATTTTGTATTGCATATTATGCAGTATAGATGTATAATCAATACAGTTTATACGGAGAATGTCCCGCGAAGTGTTTTGCCAGATATGGCAAAATCCTGAGACATACGGGGCAAAATCCCATTGCCGCAGGCAATTTGGAATGGATTTTGACCAATTACTGCGAATATATGAGCAGTAATGGTATAATTACAACAGTTTTAAGCAGTTGCACATTATGTAACTGCTAATTTGTGATTCTAGGAGGAATGAGAAATGATCAAAGCAGGAATCATCGGAGCAACCGGTTATGCAGGAAATGAACTGGCAAGACTGCTCCTTGGACATAAAGAAGTAGAAGTTGCATGGTACGGCTCAAGAAGCTATATCGATCAGAAATATGCAGATGTATACCAGAACTTTTTTAAACTGGTAGATGCGAAGTGTATGGACGACAATATGGCTGCACTTGCAGACGAAGTAGATGTGATCTTTACCGCAACACCGCAGGGGCTTTGTGCATCTCTTGTTAATGAAGAGATCCTTTCCAAAGCAAAGGTCATCGACCTGAGTGCAGATTTCCGTATCAAAGATGTAAAGAAATATGAGAAATGGTACGGCATCGAGCACAAATCACCGCAGTTTATCGACGAGGCAGTTTACGGACTGTGCGAGATCAACCGTGAGGACATCAAGAAAGCAAGACTGATCGCGAACCCGGGATGCTATCCGACCTGTTCCACTTTATCCATCTACCCGCTTCTCAAAGAAGGCCTGATCGATCCGAACACTATCATCATCGATGCAAAATCCGGCACTTCAGGAGCAGGAAGAGGAGCAAAAGTTCCGAACCTTTACTGCGAAGTAAATGAGAATATCAAAGCATACGGCGTAGCAACTCACCGCCATACACCGGAGATCGAGGACCAGCTTGGTTATGCATGCGGACAGGAAGTGATGATCAACTTCACACCTCACCTGATCCCGATGAACAGAGGAATCCTGGTAACTGCATACGCTTCTCTCAAGAAAGAAGTTTCCTATGAAGAAGTAAGAGCAGCTTACGATAAATATTATGCAGATGAAACATTCATCCGTGTCCTTGACAAAGACGTATGCCCGCAGACTAAATGCGTCGAAGGCAGCAACTATGTAGATGTCAACTTCAAGATCGACCCGAGGACCAAACGTGTTATCATGATGGGCGCGATCGACAACCTTGTAAAAGGTGCAGCAGGACAGGCTGTACAGAACATGAACCTGATGTTCGGATTCGACGAGGCAGAAGGACTTCATCAGATTCCAATGCTTCCGTAAATAAAAACGGAGATTTTTGTACCAAGGAGGAGTATAGATTATGAAGGTTATTACAGGTGGAGTTACAGCGGCAAAAGGATTCCAGGCGGCATCCACAGCAGCAGGGATCAAATATCAGGGAAGAACTGACATGGCAATGGTCTACAGCGAGAAACCATGCGTGGCAGCAGGAACTTTTACCACAAATATCGTAAAGGCAGCTCCGGTCAAATGGGACCAGGAGATCGTTTATAAACATCCAAGTGCACAGGTGATCGTCTGCAACAGCGGTATCGCCAATGCGTGTACAGGAGAAGAGGGATTCAGCTACTGCCGGGCAACAGCAAAAGCAGCAGCAGAGACTCTGAACGTAGATGAAAACAGCGTACTGGTCGCATCTACGGGCGTTATCGGCATGCAGCTTCCGATCGAGAAACTTTCCGACGGTGTCAAGGCAATGGCTCCGAAGCTCAAGGGAACTCTGGAAGCCGGAAACGAAGCAGCCAAAGCAATCATGACAACGGATACCGTAGAGAAAGAAGTTGCCGTAGAAATCGAGATCGGCGGCAAGACAGTTACAATCGGCGGCATGTGCAAGGGATCCGGAATGATCCATCCGAACATGTGCACGATGCTTGGTTTTGTCACAACAGACGTATGCATTTCCAAGCAGCTTCTCCAGGAAGCTCTGAGCCAGGATGTCAAAGATACTTATAATATGGTATCTGTTGACGGCGATACCTCCACAAACGATACTGTTCTCCTGCTGGCAAACGGAATGGCAGAGAACCCGGAGATCAATGAGAAAAACGAAGACTATCAGAAATTCTGCGAGGCACTGAATTACATCAACACCACACTTGCCAAGAAGATTGCAGGCGACGGTGAGGGTGCGACTGCACTGTTTGAAGTAAAGATCATCGGTGCAGAGAGCAAGGAACAGGCAGTGACTTTGAGTAAATCCGTTGTTACTTCCTCCCTTACAAAAGCAGCGATCTACGGACATGATGCAAACTGGGGAAGGATCCTCTGTGCGATGGGCTACTCAGGTGCACAGTTTGATCCGGAAAAAGTAGACCTCTACTTTGAGAGCAAGGCAGGTAAGATCCAGATCATCGAAAACGGTGTGGCTGTAGATTACAGCGAAGAAGAAGCGACAAAGATCCTTTCCGAAGAAGCGGTAACTGCGATCGCAGACATCAAGATGGGCGACTGCACCGCAACCGCATGGGGATGTGACCTTACCTATGATTATGTCAAGATCAATGCGGATTATCGTTCATAAAAAATTTAAAATCGAGGAGAAATGAAAAAATGGTAAATCAGAAATATCTGGACAAGGCAGAAACTCTTATCGAGGCTCTTCCTTATATACAGCGTTTTAATCGTAAGATCGTAGTAGTAAAGTACGGCGGAAGTGCCATGCTGGACGAAGAACTCAAAGCAAATGTCATCAAGGACGTTGTACTTCTGAAACTGATCGGTTTCAAACCGATCATCGTTCACGGAGGCGGTAAGGAAATCAGCCGCTGGGTCAACAAAGTCGGCATGGAACCACGTTTTGTAAACGGTCTCCGCGTAACAGACAAAGACACTATGGAGATCGCAGAGATGGTTCTCGCAAAAGTCAACAAAGAACTGGTTACACTGGTGGAATCCCTCGGTGTACAGGCTGTTGGTATCAGCGGCAAGGACGGTGGACTTCTCCAGTGCCACAAGAAACTTTCCAAGGGCGAAGATATCGGATATGTAGGCGATATCGAGAAAGTCAATCCGAAGGTTCTGCAGGATCTTCTCGAAAAAGACTTCCTTCCGATCGTATTTCCGATCGGATTTGACACAAACTTTGATTCTTATAATATTAATGCAGATGATGCAGCATGTGCGATCGCAGAGGCTGTCCATGCAGAAAAACTTGTATTCCTTTCTGATATTGAGGGTGTATACAAGGACAAAGATGATCCGAGTTCTCTGATCTCCGAGTTACATGTACACGAAGCAGAAAAACTGATCAGCGACGGTTATGTAGGCGGTGGAATGATTCCGAAACTGCAGAACTGCATCGATGCGATCGAGGAAGGCGTAAACAGAGTACATATCCTGGACGGACGTATTCCGCACAGCCTCCTTCTGGAGATTTTTACAAACAAAGGTATCGGTACTGCTATTTTAAGAGAAGACGGGGAGAAATATTACAATGAGCATGAATGAACAGATGAATCATGCAGAAGAAAGTATTCTGCATACATATAATCGTTTCCCGGTCATGTTTGACCATGGGGAAGGATGCTATCTCTATGATACAGAGGGCAAAAAATATCTCGACTTTGCTGCCGGGATCGCAGTAAATGCACTGGGATATCATTATCCGGGATATGACGAGGCTTTAAAAGCACAGATCGACAAGCTGACTCATATTTCCAATCTTTATTACAATGAGCCGATGAGCGAAGCAGGAGAAAAACTGGTCAAAGCCAGCGGACTTGCCAAAGCGTTCTTCACAAACAGTGGAACAGAGGCAATCGAGGGTGCACTCAAAGCTGCACGTAAATACGCCTATACCAAATATGGCAAAGAAGCACAGAAATATGAGATCATCGCAATGAACCATTCTTTCCACGGAAGAAGCATGGGAGCTCTTTCTGTCACAGGAACAGAGCATTACAGAGAGCCGTTCGAACCACTGATCGGCGGTGTTAAATTTGCGGATTTCAATGATCTTGAGAGCGTCAAAGCACAGATCACAGACAAGACCTGCGCGATCATCACAGAGGTCGTACAGGGAGAGGGCGGCATCTATCCGGCACAGAAGGAATTCCTTGAGGGACTTCGCGCACTCTGTGACGAAAATGATATTATCCTGATCTTTGACGAGATCCAGTGCGGTATGGGACGTACCGGATATTACTTCGCATGGCAGTCCTACGGTGTCAAACCGGATGTGATGACCTGTGCCAAAGCACTTGGCTGCGGTGTCCCGGTCGGGGCATTTGTCCTCGGGGAAAAAGCTGCAGCAGCATCTCTCGTACCGGGAGATCATGGCACAACTTATGGTGGAAACCCGTTTGTATGTGCAGCTGTCAGCAAGGTGTTTGATATCTTTGAGCAGGCCGGTATCCTGGCACATGTACAGGAATTAACCCCATATTTAGAGGAAAAACTCGACACACTTGTGGAAAAATACCCGATCGTCGCAGCACGTCGTGGAAAAGGTTTCATGCAGGGACTGGTGATCGAAGGAGCGACTGTGGGAAGTGTTGTGACAAAGGCACTTGAGAACGGGCTTCTTGTGATCTCAGCAGGAAGCGACGTACTCCGTCTTGTACCTCCGCTTGTTATCACAAAAGAAAATATCGATGAAATGATCGAGAAATTAGAAAAGAGCCTGGCGTAACTGCCAGGCTCCTGCCTTTTGAAACTACTGTACAAATCTGATATCTGATAGAAATATATTATTCCATACTGTTAAGATCAATGTGTTTCTTGATCGCGGCAAAGCTCTCGGTACTGATCACGTGCTCGATCTTGCAGGCATCACTTGCTGCAACAACCGGGTCAACACCCAGTTTCTCAAGCCACTCAGAAAGAAAGAGATGACGCTCGTAAATTTTCTCTGCGGTTGCACGTCCTGATTCGGTCAGGTAAAGGTATCCCTCAGGTGATACGGTGATCTGATCGGTCTCACGAAGCTTCTTCATGGCAACGCTGACGCTGGATTTCTTGAATCCAAGTTCAGAGGCAACATCTACGGAGCGAACGACCGGATGGGATTTGCTTAAGATAAGAATCGTTTCCAGATAGTTTTCGGCGGATTCGTTTGTATGCATTCTTACACCCCAATTCTGCTGAAAGAAATCATGCGTTTGTTTGCATAATCTCGTATTGCTTTGTATTATTGATATCATATCATATTTTTGCGTCCGGAACAAGATGAATGCAGAGAAAACCGCAAAAATCCAATGTTTTTTATAATTGCATATTTTGGCACAAACAGAGACTCCTGCCCGGAAAGGCAGGAATTTTTTTATACAAATTTGCACAATAGTTATGCAAAACGAACGAATATTGTATATAACAAACAAGAGTCACTTGCGACAAATAAAAGTTTTATGATGCAAATTATGGTTATGATTAACGAATGCAGGTTATATAGAACGAAAAAAAGTACTTGACAGCTTACCAACGTTAGAATATACTAACTTAGTAGAAAAAGGAAGTGGTCTGTGACTGCGGTCTTTTTAAACGAAAAAAATTATCATTAGAGAAAGAAGAGTAGATACCATGATGCCACTTACAATGGCCGGAATCGGCGAAGTAAATACAATTCTCAAGATCGGTGGAAATGAAGAAACAAGAAGATTTCTCGCAAACCTTGGATTTGTAACAGGTACAGAGATTTCAGTAGTGTCTGCGATCGGCGGCAATGTAATCGTTAACGTCAAAGATGCCCGTGTAGCAGTCAACTCAGATATGGCAAAGCATATTATGATCTGACAGCCCCAGGGTTTAAAATTGCAGCTACGTTGTATGCTTGCATACATTAGCGGATGAATTTGAAACCCGCCAAACATGAGGAAGTAGCGATTTTCGAAGAAAATCAGCGGATTCCGAATGTCTGCAGAAGTGTGGAATTGCGAAGCAATGGAGCACTTCGTCAGGGGCGTCAAGTATATATAATAAATCAACAAGAGGAAAGGAGACAGAACAATGACTTTAGGTGAGGCAAAAGTCGGAAGTACCGTTGTTGTAACTAAGATTGAGGGAGACGGCGCTTACAAACGACGCATTATGGATATGGGAATCACCAAAGGAAGCGAAATCTACATCAGAAAAGTCGCTCCGCTTGGAGATCCTGTTGAGATCACTGTAAGAGGCTATGAGTTATCCGTAAGAAAGAACGATGCTCAGTGCGTACAGGTAAAATAAGGATTGCTGTTCCCAGCAATGAATCATGTTCTGTACATAAGAATTAAAGTTTTGTTGAGCGGCCTTATGGCTGCAACAAAGAGGGATTAAGGAGGTAAGAAAAAATGGCAATTAAGATTGCACTTGCCGGCAACCCGAACTGTGGTAAAACAACAATGTTCAACGCATTAACGGGCGCTAACCAGTATGTAGGAAACTGGCCGGGAGTTACTGTAGAGAAAAAAGAAGGTAAATTAAAAGGCAAAAGAGGAAAAGGCGAGGATGTTATCGTAACTGACCTTCCTGGTATCTATTCCATGTCACCATACACTCTGGAAGAAGTAGTCAGCCGTGACTATGTCCTGAAAGAGAACCCAGATGTTATCATCGATCTTGTCGATGCAACAAACATCGAGCGTAACCTGTATCTGACCACTCAGCTTGTTGAGACCGGTGTTCCGGTTGTCATCGCGCTGAACATGGCAGACCTTCTTGAAAAAAGAGGAATCAAGATCGATGTTAAGCGTCTTTCCATGCTGCTTGACTGCCCGATCGTTGAGACATCCGCACTGAAGGGCGAAGGTCTTGACAAACTGATCGACGAAGCAATCAAAACAGCAAAGAAGAGCAGCGCTGATCTTCCAAAAGAAGTCTTCTCCAAAGAAATGGAAGCAGCTATCGCTGATGTGAAGGATGTCCTTCCGGAATCTATCACAGAAGACAAGAAGAGATGGTATGCGATCAAATTCCTTGAAAACGATGAGAAAGTAAAGGAATCCATCAAACTTTCCGCTTCTGCACAGTCTACTGTAGACAGCAAACGTCAGGCGATCGAAAAGAAACATGACGATGATATGGAAAGTATCGTAACAGATGAGAGATATACTTTCATCCAGAAGATCGTAAACACAACTGTTAAGAAAGGTAAAGACAAACTTACCGTATCCGATAAGATCGACCGTATCGTTACCAACCGTATCCTTGGTATCCCGATCTTCATCGCGATCATGTGGTTAGTATATTATGTATCTGTAACAACAGTTGGTACATTCGTAACAGACTGGACAAATGATGTATTCGTAGTAGCTATTCAGGACTTCGCAAGCAATATCCTCGGCAGCATCGGCGCTGGCGATATGGTAATGGGACTTGTAGTTGACGGTATCATCGGTGGTCTTGGTGCAGTACTTGGATTCGTTCCTCAGATGGCAATCCTGTTCCTGTTCCTGTCCATCCTTGAAGACTGTGGTTACATGGTACGTATCGCATTTGTTATGGACCGTGTATTCCGTCACTTCGGACTTTCCGGTAAGAGCTTCATTCCGCTCCTTATTTCTTCTGGATGCGGTATCCCTGGAATCATGGCTTCCAAGACCATCGAGCAGGATAATGACAGACGTCTTACTATCATGACAGCAACATTTATTCCTTGTGGTGCAAAACTTCCGGTTATCGCTCTTATGGGTGGTGTAATTGCTGGTGAGACCGCAGGATATGCAGAGAGCTCCTTTATCGCTCCTCTGATGTACTTTATCGGAATCGTAGCTGTACTTGTAGCAGCGATCATTCTTAAGAAAACAAAACCGTTCTCCGGTAAACCGGCTCCGTTCGTAATGGAGCTTCCGCAGTATCATATTCCGCAGGCTAAGACAGTTCTCCTTCACGTATGGGAAAGACTGAAAGGCTTCATCATCAAAGCTGGTACAATCCTGTTCCTTGCTTGTGTAGTAATGTGGTTCCTTGGTGGATTTGGATTCACAGATGGTGGATTCGGTATGGTAGAAGACAGCGCAGACAGCCTTATGGCAGCAATCGGCGGTGTGATCGCTCCGATCTTCGCACCACTTGGATTTGGCGAGTGGCAGCCGGTAGCAGCTTCTATCTCCGGTTTCACAGCAAAAGAAGCTATCGTATCTACAATGGGTGTCCTGGCTAACGTAGCTGGTGATACAGAAGATGCAGTAAACGTTGCAGCAGGTGTTGCAAGCTGGTTCCCGACAGGAATCGCAGCTTTCTCCTTCCTGATGTTCAACCTTCTTGATTCTCCTTGCCTTGCAGCTATCGCAACAATGGCAAAAGAAATGAACGACAAGAAATGGTTCTGGTTCGCAATTCTCTTCCAGAACGTATTCGCTTACATCGTTTGCCTCTGCTTCTATCAGATCGGTTCTTTCGTAACTGGTGGAGCATTTGGTATCGGTACTGTAGTAGGATTCGTAGTACTTATCGCAATGCTGTTCCTGCTGTTCAGACCAGATCCATACAAAGATCAGAAAGTTTATTCCAAACGTTCTGTACAGGCATAAGAAATTATGAAATAATAAAGGGGCTGGATGCAGTTGATGTGTCCGGCCTCTGTTTTCACTTTATATGACTGGCAGTATTTAAAGAGAGGATGAGTGAAATGCTGGCAAATATTATTATCATGGCTTTGATCCTTGGATATTGTGCATACATAATCTACAAAAATGTAAAAAATGCTAAAGAAGGTAAACACATGGGCTGCAGTGGATGCAGCGGCAACTGTGGAAGCTGCGGCGGATGCAGCGGGGCTGCTTTCAACAAAAGTACTGCGCAGTCTTCTAAAAAACGTCTGAAATAGGAGGTGCTGTATGGGAAATTCAACAGGATCCACGATGTATATGTTCGGTGCAGTCATTGTTATCTACATTGTAGGAATGCTGCTCTATCAGGGATTTCAGTGGATCAAGAAAAAAAGAGCACAGAAAAAGGACGAAGAGTTCAGAAACAGTGAAAAATAACAGCAGATATTAAAGTGTATAAAAATACCGAGATCCGTATATGCTGATATTAAACAGGATAAAGAGACTGGAATTGATAAACCAGTCTCTTTTTATTGCATTGCATATTGCGGAGGGATATTACTATGTGGGGATTTCTTGCAGCACTGATCTCAGGTGCATTGATGAGTATTCAGGGAGTTTTTAATACGGAAGTGACGAAACAGAGCAGCCTGTGGGTATCGACGGGCTGGGTGCAGCTCTCGGCTTTTGCAGTCTGCGTTGCCGCGTGGCTTTTTACAGGGCGGCAGAGCGTTTCTGCGTTATGGCAGGTGGAGAATAAATACACACTTCTTGGAGGCGTGATCGGAGCATTTATCACGATCACCGTGATCCAGAGCATGGGCGCACTCGGTCCTGCAAAAGCAGCCATGCTGATCGTGATCTCGCAGCTGATCGTTGCATATCTGATCGAACTGATGGGGCTTTTTGGCGTGGATAAAGAGCCTTTTGAGTGGAGAAAAGTCCTGGGAATGCTGATCGCGATCGCCGGGATCGTGATCTTTAAATGGCAGAAATAAGGGTAATCCTGGAAGAATAGAAGTTTCCTATTGTAAAACACAGGGGAATTGGGTAAAATAAGACATGGTCAAGTATATACCGGGGGGAGACTGCCTTAATATAGAAGGGAGTGAACCGGTATTATCACAAAATCAATAAGAAAATACTGTACAGTGCTTTTGTCGATCGCGCTTTTTACAGGGATTTTCTGTGCGGGATGTGGCGCGAGAAGTGATGAGATATTGCTTGAAAGCCAGGAAGATACTTCTGATACTGTAGAAGAAACAGAGCAGGAGGAAAGAGAGATGACTGACGAAATTCCGTCAGTGACACCTGAACCGCAGGAAATTTTTGTGGATGTCTGTGGCGCTGTGAATCAGCCGGGAGTCTATGAGATGGATCCGGACAGCCGTGTTTTTCAGGCGATCGAGGCAGCGGGAGGAATGACGGAAGAGGCTTCCGGAATTTCTGTCAATCAGGCACAGCCACTCAGTGACGGACAGCAGGTTTATGTACCGACTGTTCAGGAAGCAGAGGAGGGCAGTTTTGTTCCGGCGGTACCTGAGACTACAGGAACGGGAGAAAGCATGGGTACAGAAGATGGAATTGTCAATCTGAATACAGCAGATGCCGAGACGCTCAAGACACTGTCAGGCATTGGAGATTCCAAGGCACAGGCGATCCTTGCATACAGGGAGGAACACGGAGGTTTTTCCAGCATCGAGGAGATCATGCAGGTCCCCGGAATCAAAGAAAGTACCTTTTCAATGATAAAGGATAAGATTGCAGTAAAATAAGGAGAATGGAATGAGCAGAAAAGTTTTAGTAGTAGATGACGAAAAACTGATCGTAAAAGGAATCCGCTTTAATCTGGAACAGGACGGAATGGAAGTGGACTGTGCTTACGATGGAGAAGAAGCGGTGGAGAAGGCGAAGGAGAATAAATACGACATTATCCTTCTGGACCTGATGCTGCCGAAGATGGACGGGCTGGAAGTATGCCAGCAGATCCGGGAATTTTCCAATGTGCCGATCGTTATGCTTACTGCCAAAGGCGAAGACATGGACAAGATCCTGGGACTGGACTACGGTGCAGATGATTATATCACCAAACCGTTCAACATCCTTGAGGTCAAGGCACGTATCAAAGCCATTATGCGTCGTGCCCGTTCTGAACATGAAGAGAAAGAAAAAGCAAAGACAATCCAGGCAGGTGACCTTAAGCTGGACTGCGAGAGCCGTCGTGTATTTATTGCAGACAGAGAGATCAATCTGACAGCGAAGGAATTTGATGTGCTGGAACTTCTGGTATTCAACCCGAACAAGGTTTACAGCCGTGAGAATCTTCTGAATATCGTATGGGGATATGAATATCCGGGTGATGTCCGTACTGTCGATGTACATATCCGCCGTCTTCGTGAAAAAATTGAGGCGAATCCCAGTGAGCCGAAGTATGTACACACCAAATGGGGCGTAGGATACTATTTCCAGGCATAACCCATGGTAACGAAAAAAAAGACAAAATTTTTTAAAAGTCTGCGTTTTCGTATCTTTATTATCCTTATTATTCTGGGAATCGTGCCGGGAATTATCGTGACACAACTGATGATACACTATTACGAAAATCAGGCAGTGGAAGTAAGTGTGAGTGCAGTACGCACAGAATGCGCGATTCTCTGCGACCAGATCATCAAGGAAAATTATCTCAATGACTCCAGCTCCGAGGCTGTCAACAGCAAGCTGGAGTTATTGTCTAATGTCTATGGCGGCAGAATCCTTGTGGTTGACAGAGATTTCAAGATAGTCAGAGATACCTATCATGTGGAAGAGGGTAGAACTCTTGTTTCGTCCAAGGTGATACGCTGTTTTAAGAATGGTGATTCTGACGAGTTTAAAAAGATCGGACAGATGATCGAACTGGTAGTTCCGGTCAAAAGTGCAGATGTGTCTCAGGTTCAGGGAGCCATGCTGGTGAATATTTCCGGAAGTGAGATCGCTGCCATAGCAGGAGATCTGGAGCAGAAAGGAATCCTGATCATCTGTATTATTATTGTATTATCGCTGTTTCTGGCGTATATCCTGTCGACTGTCCTGGTAAAACCGCTTGCGAGAGTTACCAAGGCAATTGAAGACCTGACAGATGGCTATCAGCAGGACGAGATCAGTGTGCCGGACTATACAGAGACAGAACTTATCACAGATGCCTTTAACAAGATGCTTGCCAGAATGAAAGTTCTGGATGAGTCACGATCGGAGTTTGTATCAAATGTCTCTCATGAACTCAAGACTCCGATGACTTCCATGAAAGTCCTCGCAGATTCTCTGGTAGGACAGCAGGGTGTCCCGGAGGATCTGTATCAGGAGTTTATGCGTGACATCACAGCGGAGATCGACCGTGAGAACAGGATCATCACTGACCTTCTGACGCTGGTCAAGATGGATAAGAAAAACGCAGATCTTCAGATCCAGCATATGTCGATCAACCAGCTGCTGGAGGATATCCTGAAGCGCCTGCGTCCGATCGCGGACAAGAGAAACATCGATCTGATTCTTGACAGTTTCCGCCCGGTGGAGGCAGATGTGGACGAGCTGAAATTTACATCTGCGATCAGTAACCTGGTAGAAAATGCGATCAAGTACAATGTAGACGACGGATGGGTAAGAGTGTCGCTGGATGCGGATCACAAGTTCTTCTATGTGACAGTTGCCGATTCCGGAATGGGTATTCCGGAGGATTCTCTGAGCCGTATCTTTGAGAGATTTTACAGGGTGGATAAGTCTCATTCCAGAGAGATCGGAGGAACAGGACTTGGCCTTGCGATCACGAGAAGTACGATCGGCATGCATCATGGAGTGATCAAGGTATTCAGCAAAGAAGGGGAAGGAACTACTTTTTCCGTTCGTGTCCCACTGTCATATATTCCGTAGGAGGTGCCGGATGAAGAGAATATCAAAAGTGCTTCTTCTGGCGCTGATGGTCTGTACCTTGTTTGCAGGATGCAGCATAGAAACCATACAGTCAAAGAAAGAAGACAGTAAATATAATTTTTATTATCTCAATACAAATGAGACTGCGCTTAAGAGTGAACCCTATGAGCCAAAAGAAGAAACAAAAGAATACATGGTAAAAGCTCTGTTACAGAAATTAGGGAACGGAGAAGTACCGGAAGACGGAATCAGTCTTCTTCCGGAAAATGTTTCTGTAAGTTCTTATGATCTGCAGGATAATCTGCTGATCATAGATTTCAGCAAAGAATATTCAGAAATGAGCAAAGTAAGGGAAGTTCTTACCAGAGATGGAATTGTCCAGACATTTCTGCAGATACCGGATATTGCGAAGATCCGTTTTACAGTGGCAGGTCAGCCGCTTAAAGACTCCAGAAACCAGGAGATCGGGGATATGACGGACAGTACATTTGTGGAAGTATCAAAGAAAAATGAGGACAACTATCGATACGATACGTTTACCTTGTATTTTGCAGACAAGAGCGGTAAGAGACTTCTGAAAGAAACAAGAAATGTTTATTACAGAAGGACGCTCCCAAAAGAGCGTGTTGTTCTGGAACAGCTTGCCAAGGGACCTCTGGAGGACGGACATTATGCAACGATTCCAGAGAATACTATGGCGATCAATGTGATTACGGCAGACAGAATCTGTTATCTTGACCTGAACAGTGAGTTCCAGGATGCAGCATTGGATGTGGCAGAAAATATTTCTGTTTATTCGGTGGTGAATTCCATTGTGGATTCCTGTGAGGCGGATAAGGTACAGATTTCCATTGAAGGAAACAGTGGAGGAAACTTCCAGAAGAATCTGCCGCTCTACAAATTTTATGAAAAAAACAAAGACCTTGTAATTCCGGATGAGGACGAGGAATCATAAGGCATTTCTATACAGAAAGGACAGGGAATGCGTAAAAGACCAGTGTGTTGTGCGTGCGTGTTCCTGATGTTGTGTCTGTGTATTCTGGACCTGGCAGGGATTCCTGTTATAAGAGGGAATCCGCTGCCGCGTGAGGTCCGGGAATATATAGAGTCACATCCATCGGCTGTGATCTGCGGGGAAGTACAGCGGTGCCAGGACACGGAATATTCTCTTTCTGTCTATCTTAAACAAGTCTTTCTGCTCTGTCAGTCAGAGCGAATTCCCATCAGAAATATAAGAGTGTTTTTGGAGAAAAATGCAAAAGAAAATTTGAAAACAGGTATGGTTATCCAGGTCGGTGGTGAGCTGGAGCGGGTTTCTGCACCCAGAAATCCAGGCGAATTTGATTCGCAGCAGTACTATGCCTGCCAGGGAATTTATTATTTCCTGAAAAATGGAATTATACAGAAAAAAGGCAGGAATTATTCAAAGTATGGACAGTTCCTGACAGAACTTCGGGGGCGAATCGGCGAAATCCTGCTGGAAACAGCGGGAGAGGATGCGGGAATCTACCAGGCGATGCTGCTGGGAGAAAAAAGCGGTCTGGATGAGGAGGTGAGGCTGCGGTATCAGATGGCGGGGATGGTGCATATCCTGGCTATTTCCGGACTACACATCAGCGTACTCGGAATGGGACTGTTTTCGTTACTCAAGAAGCTTTCATTTGGCAATGGATGGGCAGGATTTCTTTCACTGAGTGTGATCCTTCAGTATGGGATGCTGACAGGAAGCAGTGTGTCCGCAATGCGCGCTGTCTGCATGTTTGTGCTGGCAGTCGGAGCGCGGATTCTGGGGAGAAGCTATGATTTTCTGACTGCACTGGCTGTGTCTGCGATACTTTTGCTGCTCGATACACCGGCGTACCTGTACAGCAGCAGCTTCCTGCTTTCATTCGGGGCAGTGACAGGTCTGGGGATCGTGGCACCTGCCCTGAACCGTCTGGTGGGCAGTGAGCGTGCGTGGGTCAAAACACTTCTGTCATCCTTTGCCGTGCAGCTTACAACGCTGCCGGTGCTTCTTCGGATGTATGGTGAGGTATCAGTTCTGGGAATCGTTTTGAATCTGGCCGTGCTTCCTACGGTAAGTGTGGTGCTGATCTGCGGGTTGTGTTGTGTGGCTGTTGGATTTATGAGTATTTCCGCTGCCGGGATCTGTCTGATTCCGGGAAAAATCCTGCTGATGCTTTACGAGAAACTTTGCGTGCTGGCAGGGGCCGTTCCGTTTTGTACATGGATCGGCGGCGCGCCGGAGATATGGCAGTGCGTGGTGTATTATGTCCTTCTGTTTGGCGGGATACAGATCGCTTTGTTCCTGAAGGAAAAAGGAGCGTACCGTGTGTGGAGAGTCCTGTCGAGAGGAATTTGTGTTGCTGTTGTCTGTGTGAGCATTTTTATTCTGGGATTCCGACAGAAAAATCTGATTTCGATCACCTGTCTGGATATCGGACAGGGGGACGGGATCGTGATACAGCTTCCGGGCGGCAAAACGGTCATGGTGGATGGTGGAAGCAGCAGTAAGAAAAAGGTTGCGTCGTATCAGATCCTTCCATATCTGAAAAATCAGGGGATTTCGGTGGTGGATGCCATGCTGATCTCACATACAGACCTTGATCATATCAGTGGCGTACAGGAACTGCTGACGTTGAAGGAAAAACATCTCACAACACTGCGTATAAAAAATCTGCTCCTCCCGGACTGGAAGGCACCGGAGGAGGTCTATTATGAACTGGAGGAGCAGGCGAAGAGGTGCGGGATTTCTGTGCTGAGGCTTCATCAGGGGCAGAAACTGCGGTTTGGGGATGGCTCTCTGGAAATCCTGTCGCCAGAGACAAGTGCGAAGGGGACGGATGTAAATGAAGA
This sequence comes from Blautia intestinihominis, assembly GCF_040096655.1. Lineage (NCBI taxonomy): Bacteria > Bacillati > Bacillota > Clostridia > Lachnospirales > Lachnospiraceae > Blautia > Blautia intestinihominis. The sequence continues at coordinate 56,485 of NZ_JBBMEI010000015.1, forward strand.
AGGGATTGTGATGGAACTACGGTACGGGAAATTCCGGGGGCTTTTTACTGGTGATATCGGAGCGGAGACGGAGAAAAAGCTGCTTCCGAAACTTGATGATGTGAATTTTCTTAAAGTAGGGCATCATGGGTCACGGTATTCTACCTGCCAGGAATTTCTGGATAAGATAAAGCCGGAACTTGCGGTGATCTCCTGCTCGGAATCCAATACGTATGGGCATCCGTCACCGGAAACGACGGCACGTCTTGAAGAGAACGGGATCCGGACGGAATATACGATGAAAAACGGGGCGATCACGGTTTATACAGATGGGCATTCTATACGTATGAAAACTTTTTGTAACGAAAAAACAGCGTAGAATCTACAGCTGTTTTGTAGTATGATAAACAGGAAAATAAATCAGAAGGAGGTGGAAGACATGGAGCGTATGCGAAAGACGGTTTTGTATCTGACATCATTCCTGCTTTTGGGGTGTCTTGGGTGGGTGTTTTTTCATGCATTGTGTACCATTCCCCAGGCAAAAAACATACTGAAAAACAGAACGGTGTTTCCACTGATCCTGGCAGGAAGTATATTTCTGCTGCTGTTGTTTGTGAAATTGGCAGACTGGTGCCGCTCATGGAAAAAACATACACTTATGAAGGCAACTGCCATTGTTTTCCTCCTGATTCTGGTATTACAGTTCCTGTATCTGTATTATGTGCGTTACTGGGTAGGGTATGATAACCTTCTGGTTCTGGATGAAGCCTGGTATATGCAGACGGATGGACATATTTCACCGGATTTTTATGATTCGTATTTTCAGCGTTATCCACATAATCATCCGGTTACGATTTTGCTGTACTGGGTTCTCAAAGCTGCGGGAAAACTGGGAGTATCCGGTTTATACTGGCCTTCTCATCTTCTGGGACTAGTAAGCATTGATCTTGCGCTGCTGTTCATGTGGAAACTGGCATGTGAAACTGAGGATATCCATCGGGGATTTCTTGTGGCGGTTCTGAGTCTTTTTGATCCGATTATTTATATATGGATTCCGTGGCATTATACAACTGTATGCCTGCTTCCGTTTCTGAGTGCGGGAATTTATTTCGGATGGAAGACGTGGAAAGCGGTGAATTTACGAAGTCAGATAATCTATGCGGCATGTACGGGGATTTTTACTGCGGTCGGAATGAGAATCCGGATAACAGAGGGAATCCTTCTGATTGCGTTTCTGATCATGGCAGTCTGTGTGAAAGGCTGGAATCGGTGCAAACTGGCTGCATGTCTGATTCCTTTTCTGGTGATATGTGGTCTGACTTGGGCCGGGACAGGCATGCTTCGAAATCATTATGCAGATTTTGACAGTTCCGATAAAGCATTTCCACCGGCTCATTTTGTAATGATGGGAGTTGGAGGAGATGGAACTTACAAAAAGAAAGATGTAGAATTTACAGCCCGGATCCCCGGAGAAGAAGCAAAGACAAAAGCAGATCTGCAGGAAGCAGGGAAAAGAATCAGAAATCTGGGTGTAAAAGGTACAATTTCTCTTGCGGGAGAAAAAATGCTGACTGTCTGGCAGGATGGTTCCTGCGGGTTTCAGTCGGAATGGCTTTATCCATTGAAAGATTCCAGAGCTTTTCAATATATTTGTGGAGAAAAAAATGATCTGTTTCTATACTGGGCGCAGATTTTTTATGTGATGCTTCTGTTTCTGACGCTGGCAGGAACGGCTGCATCTATGATAAGTGGAAGGATGGGCACAGGAATGCTATTGAGGCTTGTGCTGCTTGGAAATATTCTTTTCTATCTGATGTGGGAGGCACAGAACCGTTACAGTATTGGAATGGTGGGAATATTGCTTTTTCTTGCCGCAGATGGATGCCGTTTGCTGCAGAATGGGGAACTGGAAACAGAACATATTGTGCCGGTTTTGATCCGAAAAAGAGGCTGGGGAGCAGTAACTGCAATCCTGGCTGTGATGCTGGCGATTTTGCTGTACAGACCGTTGTTTGTGGAAGAAACGGAGTGGAGAGAGTTTTCTGTCCGGAATATTTACCGGGTGGGACAGAATCTTCAGGATATTGTTTCTGGTGACAGGGTTACGCAGACATTTGTGGCTTCATCGGCGTTTGATCACATTCTGGTACAGGGCTATCTCAAAAATGGTGCAGTACCGGACGGTGGGTGTCAGATGCTGATTCAGGATGAAGAAGGGAAGAAACTGGCAGAAGCATTTCTGAGTGCACAGCAGATTGCAGAAACTCAGCTTGATTTTACATTTGACTCAATTGTGCCGGATGGGGAAACTGTTTATACGATTGTTATTGAGCCGAAAGGAATCAGAGAAAATCATGCGCTGCAGCTGTATCGTTTCAACAGTTCTATGGATCTGTATCCGGCTGGAAAACTGAGTTGTAATGGCAGAGAAGAGAACGGGAATCTTATTTTTTCTGTTTATGAGGAAAGAACAGGGACAATTTTCAGGAGGATTTTTTTGTGAAAAATTTACAGGAAGATATCAAGACAGGGAATTTCAGGCGAGTGTATCTTTTGTGCGGGGATGAAGCCTATCTGAAGATCCAGTACAAGGATAAACTGATAAAAGCTCTGAACCCGGATGACGATACAATGAATTTCAGCAAATATGAGGGAAAGGGAATCGAAGTGAGGGAGATGATCGATCTCTGTGAAACGATGCCTTTTTTTGCGGATTACAGGGTGATTCTTGTGGAAAACTCTGGTTTTTTTAAGAACAAGTGTGATGAACTTGCTGATTATATAAAGACATTGCCGGATTATGTGCGGATGGTTTTTGTGGAAGAAGAAGTGGATAAACGAAGCCGTATGTACAAGGCAGTCAAGGCTGAAGGGCGAATCGTGGAGTTCGCAAAACAGGATGAAAAAACTCTGATGAGATGGGCAGCAGGAATCCTCGGACGTGAGGGACGAAAGATCACGACACGTGATATGGAGTTTCTTCTGACGAAGACAGGGACGGACATGGGAAATATCCGGAATGAGCTGGAGAAGCTGATCACGTTTACGATGGGACGTGATGTGGTTACGGCAGAGGATATTGAGGAGATCTGTACGACACGGACGGAGAATAAGATTTTTGAGATGGTCCGTGCAGTTACGGAGAAGAACCAGAGGAAAGCACTGGATCTCTACAATGACCTCCTGACCCTCAGGGAGCCGCCGATGAGGATTCTGTTCCTTCTGTCAAAGCAGTTCCGACAGATGACGCTGGCAAAGAAGATGTCAGGAGAGGGTGCGGCGCAGAGTGAGATCGCATCAAGACTTGGTGTGCCGTCGTTTGCGGCACGGAATCTGCTGACCTGTGCACGGGCGTACAGTACGGAGGAGCTTGAACAGGCGGAAGTGGATTTTGTGGATTCGGAGGAAGCAGTGAAGACGGGCAGACTGCAGGATGTGCTGAGTGTGGAGCTGCTGATCGTGAAGTACAGCACCGGAAGATAAAAAAGAACAAATATGTAAAAAGAAAATGCTATACTGAGGCATCAAAAAGAATGGAGGCGGAAAAATGGTATTAGGGATTCTGGGGCTGGCAGCCATGATATTGTGCTGGGCTGCAGGCTCTTACTGGAAGAAGGTTTACTATTTAATATGGTTTTTATCTTTGCCGATGCCGATTTTTTGGTTTTTGTATAGCTTTTCGATGGATGAAGATGGCGATGGCGGGAGTTCTGGCGGGATAGAAGCGGTACTTACGGTAATAATCTTGATTATACTGGTAATAATATATGTAAAGGCAAGAAATCTGGGAGATGTAATTAATACATTTCTGCTGATGAATGTTAATATTTTGTTGATGATTTTATTGTCAGATTCTGGCTTTAGCGGATGGAACATGATAGTGTGTCGGATAGTGTTTGTGATAACACTTCTGGTTTCGATAATCGCAGCAGTTGCCACATTCCGTGCAAAAGAGTATTCTTCAGTGCTGCCGAGTTCACTGCTTGCAGTAACATGGGGCAGATTCATGCTGGGTGTATTCGCCTTAGATTATGAAGAGATATACAGTTCCCTGGGGCTGACAAGTTTACCGGTGACTCTGGGCCTCGGAATTATACTGACAGCAGCAGGTTGTCTGCTACAGTTTTTTATCCTCAAAAAGACTGACATGGGAAAAAAGAAAAGAAACGTAATAAGTAATTTCTTGAAATAGAAGGAAAATGCCTTGAATAACTGCGTGTCGCATTCTCGTTACTTTCAGTGATGAGTTAGACACGCAAATTTTTTATAAAAAAATAGAAATAGGGAGTTTTATTGGACTTAATAAGGAGTATAATAGAAAACACAAGAACAAATAGGACTTATTTGTATCAGTACAAGATAGAAAGGTTAAGAAGCAGATATGAAGATTACATCCAGCTATGGTGTGGAATTACGAAAACA
>NZ_JBBMEI010000016.1:0-60133 GCF_040096655.1 Blautia intestinihominis
GTCACTTTCATTATACAACATAATCAGATTTAAGGTGTCTTTCTTTTATGCAAAATCACGAACTTGCTCATTTATAGTACTAAAGATAAAATCTGAGATACAGTAGTACTTGTGTCTTAGATTTTCTTTTTTACCGAAAAGAAGAGGAGGAGAAATATGCCAAAAGAATTTGATTTTGACAAAGAATTCGAAAACATGATGACCAGTAATAAACTGGATACAGTTGTATTACTGGGACATATAAATCCGGATGGGGATGCGGCAGGATCTGTCATGGGATTAGCACATTACATAAAGGTAAACTATCCTCAGTATGAAGTGCTTCCATATCTGGCGGATACAATAGATAAAGGCCCTAATAAGATCATAAAGACAGATAAAGTATTTAATCCATTTGAAAAACCGAACGTAGAAGGAAAAAAGTTTGCAGTTATTGTGTGCGATAATGCAGTGATCGTGCGTATGGCAGGAAGAGAATATTATGAAGCTGCTACGGCATCAATGGTTATTGATCACCATGCATCTAATGAAGGATATGGAAACATTAATTATACGAAAGTTTCAGAAGCCTGTGCAGAGAATGTTTTTTATATACTGGACAAAAATAGTCTAGAAAAAGCGACGACTTTAGAACTTCATCCAACAGCTGCTGATTATATCTACCTGGGAATCATACAGGATACAGGAGGTCTTGCCAGGGCAAAGGAAAGTACTCTGTATGCGGTAATGACATTGCAGGGAATTGGCGTAAAACACAGTGATATTATGAAAACGATGCATAATGATATGCTGGAAAGCTTACAGAAGAAAGCCCTTTTATTAAATAAGGCGTTTTGTGTACTGGATGGCAAAGTAGCGTATGTTTGTGTAGATCAGAAAGAGAGCAAAGAAAAAGAAATCCGTTATGAAGATATCCATCCAATTGCAGAAATTCTTCGGGATTGCGAGGATATAGAGCTGAGCTTTACCATGTATGAGGAAGCTGAGAATAAATGGAGATGTTCTTTCAGATCTGATGGTGAATGGATTGACGTCAATGAATTGCTGACTCCTTTTGGCGGTGGAGGACATGCCGCTGCCGCGGGACTGAAAAAGACAACGGATGATGTGGAAAAACTAAGGGAAGCTATTTTTGAACGGATCAAGGATTTGAGAGAATAAATGTGAAAAATAGTATAAGAAATGAAACGAGCCGGTGCTTATTGCTGCTGCGATAGGCACCGGCTTTTTTGCTCTCATAAATGACGGTTTAAGCTGAAAATACCAAAGATATCAAAAGAGTGAAAGAAAAACTTTGCACATGATTATAGTGAAAAAAATAACTGAGGCTTTTTTGAAAATTCGACAATAAAGTACTATAAATAGTATTATAAAAACTTATATGTACGATAAATGGGATGTAATATAAAAAATTATATATAAAAAAGAAAGACGAGAAAAGAAGTGCGATATAATGCACGCATAAAAGACGAGAAATAAAACGAAATACAAAATAATGCACAGACCCAAGAGCTTACTTTATCTGAATAGCTTATTTGATATATTTTATGTGGGATATAGTTGACCTATGACAGATATTGGGTATAATTACTTTAAATAATAAGAAAAAGTGAGAAATTACGATAATAACAGAAGGGAGATTTTATGATGGATCTTATGCAGGAAGCTATTCTTCTGGGATTTTCCGGGGCGGCTGTCATGGATACGAAAGAGCTTGTCTTTGTGCCGGAATACCGGACATTTTGTGAAGAAAATTTATGCGGCTGTTATAATGTAAATCCAGCCTGTCCACCCGAAAGTGGAACCGTGGAAGAGATGAAACAGCGTGCATTAAGTTATGAAAAAACACTGGTGCTGCAGACAATGCAGGAGGATCTGCACGATCCGGCGGAATACAAAAAAGCAAAACTGCTGCAGAATAAAATGACAGAAGAACTCGCAGAGAAGATGAAAGCAGACGGAAAGACAGATCTGCTGATCATGAGTGCCGGTCCGTATAAACATAATTCCTGTATGTCGGCATACTGTGTGGACGCACAGAAAATGGCAGATGCGGCGGGAATGCTTTGCTGGACAGATGACGGAATGGTGCGCTATTTTTCCCAGATCCTCTTTCATGAATAAAATTGTATTATAAATACAGATGTGATAGAATCAGTATCAGAAAATAAAAGCTTGCAGATGCAGACAGCAATGTCTGAAAAGCACAAATGACAGGAGGGTTTTTACCATGGAAAGACATGCATTTGCAATGAAAGTAAAAGAAGGCAGGATGAATGACTACCGCAAAAAACTTGGAGAGATCTGGCCGAAACTGACAGCATTTCTTGATCGTAATAAGGTAAAGAATTTCAGTATCTGGAATGCAGAGGATCTGATCTTTGGTTATTATGAGAACGAGGATGGAGCAGCTTTAAGCGCAGAGGAGAATGCAGCGAAAGATGCCATTACCGCGAAAATCCAGGATACTTTTGACTGGATCTCCACACCGGGAAAAGATATGCGGCTGATGTATCATAACTTTGGTGTTGTAAGAGAAAACAAAGAACTGATCCGTCACAGAATGTTTATGACTAAACTCAAAGATGGCTGTGAAGAAGAATACAAGAGACGCCATGACGGTCTGATCGAACAGAGAGGTGATACTGTTGATCCGGGTCCGGACAGCAACTTCAGCATCTGGAGTGCCGGTGGTTATATTTTTGGTTATGATGAGATCGATACTACCATGGAAGTAGAAGAAACGGTTGAAGAGAGAGAGCAGACTGTTGAATGGGAAATGCGTCAGCTTGGAATCATGGACTGGATCACGAATGATGTAGACTGGATGACAGGTGATGTTCATGCAGATGTAAAACGTCTGGCATGGCATAACTGATCAGAACAGAGAATAAAATAAAGTATAAAAGGAAGCCCTGGTTACTGCATGGATGAATGCGGCAGCCGGGGCTTCTGACATTAGAATAAAAATTATTTTTTGAGCATTTCCAGATATCCCTGGGTAGTGCTTTCGATCATTTTGTAGGTAAGCTCTGCCATGTGCTCCGCAGATTTCTGCTCTGGTTCTGTGAGCCATGTGCGGATCAGGCCGACACATCCGTTCAGGATAAAGGCATAAGCGTATTTGAGATTTGGGTCATCCTCTGGAAATTTTTCAGGAAGCTGGCTTAAGAAAGTTCCTGCGATCAGCTTTTCAATCCGTTCTACGAATGCCATATCTCCATGCAGTCCAAGGAGAGCAAGACAGAGTTCCTTATTGCTGTCCAGAATATTGAAAAACTGCACGATGAAGTAAAAAGCACCTTCTGTATTATTGGAATCGATCGTGTAATTTTGCATTACCTGAGTGATTTCTTCCAGAGCATCTTCCTCGATCTGCTGCAGCATCTGATAAATATCAGTATAATGAAGATAAAAAGTGGAACGGTTGATGTCAACTTCGTCAACAAGTTCTTTTACTGTAATTTCCTTAATACTTTTCTGAAGCATCAGGCGTGCAAGCCCTTCTCTGAGCTGTGCTTTGGTTTTGCGTACTCTCCGGTCAACTTTTCCGGCCATGTTAAATCCCCCTAATCTTTTGGTCAAAAATCGTCATCTTTTAGATAAAATGTCAATTTTTGACATGTGATAGACATTAATTAAAAATATGTCTATTAATATACATGACGATATTTTTTTGTTGGTTGTATCTGCTTTTCGTGTTTAGTATAATACACCTTGCCAAGAAAAGCAACATAATGTTGATTAATAGAAACTAAAACCATTAATAGAATATTGTCTATTGTTAAGATAATATTTATTTGATGGAGAGAGTTCGTTTAAATCAGCATGTTACAATTATATTTACATTACAGGAAAGGAACATATAAATGATCAAAAACGAGTGGAAAAGTTTATGGAACAACAAGATTTTGATCATCGTAGTCATGGCGATCATTATTATTCCAGTGATCTATGCCGGCTTGTTTCTGAAATCCATGTGGGATCCATATGGAAATCTGGATCAGCTTCCGGTGGCAGTGGTCAATAATGACAAATCCGTAGAATACGATGGCAAAACGCTGAGTGTAGGCTCAGATATGGTGGATGAGCTAAAGGACAATGATGCACTGGATTTTCATTTTGTAGACAGTGAGGAAGCAGAGCAGGGATTAAAGAATGGTACTTATTATATGGTAATCACCATTCCGGGGGATTTCTCCAAAGATGCTTCTACATTGATGGACGACAATCCGAAAAAAATGGAACTGAAGTATGAGACAAATCCGGGAACCAACTATATCGCGTCCAAGATGAGCGAGAGCGCTCTGTCCAAGATCCGTGAGGCAGTTGCTTCCAAGGTGACTGAAACTTATACACAGACGGTTTTTGACCAGATTGCAACGGTTGGAGATGGAATGCAGGAGGCAGCGGATGGTTCTGAGGAATTAAAAGACGGACTCAAAACTGCTTCTGATGGAAATAAGACGATCATCAAAAATCTTAAGAAACTTGCTGACAGCACACTGACGTTCAAGAGTGGTGCAGAAACTCTGACAGAAGGCCTGAAGGAATATACAGATGGCGTTTCTCAGGTTGACAGAGGTGCTTCCCAGCTTGATGAGGGTGTTGGAACTCTGACAGCAAAACTTCCTACACTGACAAGTGGTGTAAACAGTCTTGATGAAGGGGTTAAGAGTTATACAGATGGAGTTGCAAAACTGGATGCGAACTCTGCACAGCTTACTTCTGGAGCAAATAGTCTGAGCAAAGGGGCACAGAGCCTGAAAACAGGACTGGATACTCTGAAAAGTGGTACTACACAGTATGTAAGCGGTGCAAATACACTTGCTGATGGCGTGACACAGTATGTTGCCGGAGCAGAACAGCTTGCAGCCGGAGCGCAGCAGCTTTCTGCACTGGAAAATATCGGACAGGTATCCAGTGGAATTGCACAGCTGAATACAGCCGTTTCTGAGGGAAACAGTTCTCTCAAGAGTGGAACACAGCAGCTTGAAAGTGGGCTGGGACAGTTATCCGAACAGTTACATAGTCTTTCAGACAGTGCAACGGCAGACTCAATGAAAGAACTTGCCGCAGGTCTGAACAAAGCAAAGACAGGAATGGAAACCGCAAGTCAGGGAATGGATTCAGCGGCAGCAGGAATGAATCAGGCCGCAGCGGGCATGAACTCTGCAGCGGATACGATCCGTACTGCCAGCAGTGGAATCTCACAGGCTGCTTCTCAGCTCCAGGGTGTTTCCGCGCCGGTATCAAAGGCTGCAGACAGCATGGCAGGGGTGGTACAGCAGTGTGCCCAGGATGCAAATGCACAGATTAAGCAGCAAATGGACAGATCAGTGCAGCCAACCAGCAGACAGAAGCAGCAAATGCAGTGATTACAAATGCTTCTGCAGCACTTCAGGCAATCCAGGGACAGGCAGATGAAAATGGAATGATCTCCGCCGAAAGTCTCAGTGCAGTGATCGGTTCCCTTGCCGGAGCAGATGCAGGAGCGAGCGGAGTATCTGGTATTGATGCAGATGCGTATACTGGTCAGGCACAGCAGATCGCAGCTTCTGCAGCAGAACAGATCGCAGGAGCACAGAGTACGTTAAACAGTACAGCATCGCAGCTGGAGCAGGCAGCTTCCGGTTTGAACAGTGGAGCAGATACACTTGGAAACAAAGCCGGTGAAATGAGCAGCGGAGCATCACAGATGCAGGCTGGTGCAAATGAAATGGAAGAAGGCATTTCTTCCATGCCGGAAGTTCCTTCTGATCCGATCAATGCAGTATCAGCAGCGGTGGATCAGCTTTGTGCCGGATCACAGAAAGTAAATGCAGGAACAACTTCTGTAGCTTTTGCACTTTCCACTCTGGAAAGCGGAACGAAGAATTTTCCAAAAGCAGCAGCGGGAGTTAAAGCATTAAATGCAGGGTTTGAGACACTGACAGCAAACGACGAGACACTGACATCCGGTGCGGCAAGTCTCAAAGCGGCTGGAAGCAGCGTTACAGGCGGCATCAATCAGATTACAAATGGTGGAAAAACACTTGCAGATGGTATAAATACACTGAGTGCAGGATTAAATACGTACACAGATGGAGTTTCTACTCTGGCAGAAAACAACAGTGCTCTTACAGGTGGAACTTCACAGCTTGCAGAAGGTGCAAAAACTCTTGCAAGTGGAGCCGAACAGCTTGCGAGCGGAACCAAAACACTTCATGATGGAACAAGCAAACTGGTTTCCAATAATAATAAACTGAACAGCGGAGCCGAACAGCTCTCTGATGGCGCAGGCCAGATCCAGGACGGATCCTCACAGCTTTATGATGGTTCCAAAGAACTTGGTGATGGAATGACCAAACTGGAAGATGGTTCTGATACACTGGCAACAAGCCTTGGCGACGGGGCAGCGCAGGTGAAAGAAACAAAGGCAAGTGATGATACGATCAGTATGTTTGCAACACCGATCACAGACGAAGAGACAAAGATCACAACGGTAGAAAACAATGGACATGCAATGGCGCCGTATATGATGTCAGTTGGTCTTTGGGTAGGTTGCCTGGCATTCTGTCTGATGTATCCTCTGACAGAATACAAAGGTAAACTGAAATCCGGATTCGCATGGTGGGCAAGCAAGGCTTCTGTCCTTTATCCGGTGGCAATCCTTCAGGGTGTTCTTCTGATCCTTCTGCTTCATGTATTTGATGGATTTACACCAGTGGAAATGACAAAGACGATCCTGTTTGCGGCACTGACGGGAGCATGCTTTACATCGATCATGTATTTCTTCAATATTACATTTGGTAAAGTTGGAAGTTTCCTGATGCTGATCTTCATGGTAGTACAGCTTGCCGGTTCAGCGGGAACGTATCCGGTGGAGATTTCTCCAGATTTTGTGGCAAAGATTCATTATTATCTGCCGTTTACATACACAGTAAATGCTTTCCGAAGCACGATCTGCGGCGGTGAGAGCATCCATCAGTCTGTTGTGGTACTGATCGGACTTACGATTATTTTCTCAATATTGACGATCCTTCAGTTCAATCACATGGCACGAAGGAAGAAACAGGGCAAAATGCTTCTTCTTGACTGGCTGGAAGAAAAAGGAGTCGCATAAAATAGAGAGTCACATCATTATAGATGTTGATACCTTTAAATCTGTAAATGATACCTATGGTCATGCAATGGGAGATACTATTCTTCAGAAAGTAGCTACCCTCCTCAAGAGAACCTTCCGTAGCATCGACTATGTATGCAGAATCGGTGGAGATGAGTTTGCAATCATCATGGTTGAGATGACCAGCGATCTCAAATATACGATCGAGGAAAAGATCGAAGCTGTGAATGAAACACTTTCCAAGGAAGTGGATGGAGTTCCGGCGGTATCCTTAAGTGTCGGTGTTGCATTTTCTGACCGGGATAATGCAGAGGATGATATCTTTAAAGATGCGGATAAAGCTCTTTACTATATTAAAGAACATGGAAGACATGGATGTAAGATCTTCTGATGTAATAGGATTTTTGACAGGAATTCCCTGTACTGCCCTGTAGCGGCAGCAGGGAATTTTTGTTATTCATGGAGAACATTGGGGAAATTAACAGATTCGTCACATTTTTCCCACAAAGTCAACACAAATACCCCCTATACTTCTAACCATAAAAGAAAAGAAGTAAACAGAGATTCCAAGGAGGGGATTTTGATGACAGATATGAATAATAGATCAATGAATGATAACAATGAAAATAGAAATAACGATCCGAAAGAAAGAATGAGAAAGAAAGTAAAGAAAGCAGCAGGTATTGCATTATGCGCAGTTCTGGCAGGCGGACTTGCAGCAGGTTCTTTTGAGGGTGTGAATGCACTGACTGGATGGAACAGCAGCAGTGTAGAAGCTGCTTCTTCTAACAAAGAAAATACAACTCTTCTTCAGACAAAATCAGACAAGAAGGATAAATCTGACAGCAGTGATGAAAGCGATTCCAGCAAGACAAAAGGAAGCCTGGATGTATCTGATATCGCAGCAGAAGGAATGAAATCCGTAGTAGCGATCACAACGAAATCTGTTCAGGATGTTCAGAATTATCTTGGATATTATGGATTCGGTGGAAGCCAGGGATATACAACACAGCAGGAAGTTGAAGGAAGCGGTTCTGGTATCATCATCGGAAAGAATGATGACAGCCTTCTGATCGCAACAAACTATCATGTAGTAGACGGAGCAGATACCGTATCTGTTACCTGCATTGATGGCGAGACTTATGAGGCAACCGTCAATGGTTATGATGAGGACAAAGACCTTGCAGTTGTTTCTGTAGCACTGTCTGATATTTCTGATGATACAATGGATCAGATCCAGGTAGCAACCATGGGAAGTTCTGATGACCTTAAAGTAGGTGAGCAGGTAGTTGCCATTGGTAACGCTCTTGGATATGGACAGTCTGTAACAACAGGTATTGTAAGTGCAAAGAACCGTAAACTGAACTCTGATGGTTCTGAAGAATCAGAAGATTCAGATGCAGTAAACCTGATTCAGACTGATGCAGCAATTAACCCTGGTAACAGTGGTGGTGCACTTCTGAATATGGATGGTGAAGTAGTCGGAATCAACTCTGCGAAACTTGCATCTACAGAGGTTGAAGGTATGGGATATGCAATTTCTATCTCAGATGTTACGGATACTCTGGAGCAGCTGATGAACGAAACACCAAGAGATAAAGTTGATAATCACGGTGTACTTGGAATCACAGGTATGTCTGTAAGCGAGGAAGCTTCACAGTATTATGGAGTTCCGGAAGGTGTTCTTGTTTCTGAAGTTACAGAAGGCGGAGCAGCAGACAAAGCTGGAATCAAGGCAAAATCTATCATCACAGAATTCGATGGTAAGAGAGTACGCAGTATTGATGAACTGGTAAGCCGTCTGGAGTACTATGAGCCAGGTGAAGAAGTAGACGTTACCATCGAAGTTGCAAATGGTGATTCCTATAAAGAAAAAACAGTTACCGTAACTCTTGGAGAAAATCCGGATGCTGATAGCCAGGATTCCAAGGATGAGTCCAAAGACGATCAGGATCAGGGAAAACCGGATGATCAGGGTGATGGAAACCAGGATCAGGATGAAGAACAGTTTGGTGACAGTACAGACAGTCTGCTTCAGGATTTCCTCGAAAATGGAACTTCCTATGAACGTTACTACAACGTATGGTAAACCGCAAGTTGACATAAAACAGGCAGTAATAGATTAATTATTATAAATATTATAAGCCACGAAAGGAATCGGTGCAGTTGCATCGGTTCCTTTCTTTTGCTATACTAAATGACAGAGTGCAGAAATACATCAGGTATTTTACGGAAAAGAAAGAAAAGGAAACACGGTATGAACTATATTGTTTTTGATCTGGAATGGAATCAGAGTCCAGGCGGAAAGAAATATTCAAACAGTCGCCTGCCTTTTGAAATCATAGAGATCGGTGCTGTGAAGATGAATGAAAAAAGAGAACCTGTAGATGTTTTTCAGAGGCTGATAAAGCCGCAGGTATATAACTGGATCCATGACAGTATCCATGAGGTGATCCATGTGGATTATAAGGATCTTGCAGACGGACTTCCTTTTTCGGAGGCGGTGAGGGAATTTCTGGACTGGTGTGGAGATGACTTTGCATTTTTTACCTGGGGAAATCAGGATGTCATGGAATTGCAGAGAAATATGAAATATTATGATCTGCTGTTTCTTCTTCCGGGACCGGTGAAGTATTACGATGTGCAAAAAGTTTTTGGTATGTGCTGTAAGGAAGCCGGTGGACGCAGAAGTCTGGAATTCGCGATCGATCAGCTTGATATTCCGAAGGAGCAGACATTCCACAGGGCACTGACAGATGCGCGTTATACGGCGATGGTTCTGAAATGGGTAGATGAGAAGACTCTTTTTACAAACTATTCCATGGACGTATATCAGAACCCGAAAAAAAAGAAAGATGAGCTTTTTTTATCCTATCCGGATCATGACCAATATGTTTCAAGGGAATTCACAGACCGGGACAAGATTATGAGGGACAGGGAAGTGACCAGCACGAAATGCCCGATCTGTCATTTGCCGGCGAAACGTAAGATTCGATGGTTTATGAATAATTCGAAGGCATATGAGAGCATATCACTCTGTCAGAAGCATGGATACGTGAAAGGTAAGATAAGGATCCGTCATACAGAAGAAGACCGTTATTATGTAATTAAGACGCTTAAAAATGTAGGTAATGAAAAAGCGGAAGAAATCCGTGAAAAAAGGGATTCCCTCCGCAAGAAGAGACAGATCAAAAGAAAATCAGAGAAGCAGATCTGAGATTGGATTTTTTGGATAATATCTGGCAGTTCCAACCTGATGACCATTGAAAGAATAATTGATGGTCAGAAGGGGACGACCTGCCGGATTTTTTTTAATGGTGTAATTCTTTTTGAGGGAATCCGTATCTGTTCCATTTGGAAGTGCTACGGAAGGTGTCCGCATCGAATAAAAAAGAACACAGTGCTGGTAGTCTTTGATCAGATATTTTTCTGCAGGAAGACAGGAAAAAGAGATTTCTTTTTTTTCTTTTACAGCAGCTCTGGAAAAATTGTCAAATCCGTAATCCAGGAGGGATTTGGTATCGGAGTATGCACCATTGATGGACTGCATGACGACGGAGACAAGGTACATATTTCCGCGATGAGCAAAAGTAACGAGTGTATTTCCGGCTGCCTCTGTATAACCTGTTTTGCCGCCAAGAACACCGTCATAAGCATAGGTCTGTCCGGACATCATCTTGTGGTGATTCAGAAGGTAACGGGTTTCACTGAACTTGTTGGTTGCCGGGATTTCGTAATAAACAGTTGTACAGTATTTACGGAACATCGGATTGAACCAGGCTGCACGGGCGATTTTTGCCATATCATTGGCTGTAGTGTAATGTTTCTCATCCGGAAGACCGTTAGGATTGTTGAAATGCGTATTGGTGCATCCTATCTGACGGGCTTTCTGGTTCATCAGTTCGACAAATTTCTTGACGGAACCGGAAGTCTGTTCAGCTATGGCAAGAGTCATTTCATTGGCTGACTGGAGCATAACTGCCATCAGTGCCTGTTCTACGGTAAATTCTTCCCCGGTATCTGCGTAGATACTGGAACTCTGAGTATCTGTGATTCCATGAGCTGCGGTTTCAGACATGGTAAATTTGTCTGTGGCTTTCAGATTTTCACTGCCGAGAAGGGCAGTCATGATCTTGGTGATGCTGGCTGGATACTGAGCTTTGTCTGCGTTTTTTGAATAAAGGATGCTTCCTGTTATCATATCCATGAGTACAGCGGATTCTCCCTCTATCTGAGGTCCCTGAACCCATCCCTCAATGGAATCTGTATCTGCAGGCTGTGTATAATAGTCTGTATGATAGATTTCTTCAGGAACAGGCGTTGCTGTTACGATCGGATCACCATATTCATCGGTTGCAAGGACAGGAACTGTCTGGCAGACAATGAGAGCTGCACAGAGTACGCTGCCAAGAACGCGCTTTATTGCATTGCATGTCGAGCAGGTGGCAGTAGCACGTCTGCTGATTTTTTTATTTTTCATGTAATTACCTTTCTTTATTGAATATAATTTCTATATTATACCATTCTCAACAATTATACTGTAATCATTTTTTGTATACAAGGGTGTATTTCAGCGGGAGAAAACGTAAAACCTTAAAGCGGTTTGGGTAAAATAGCCGTAAATCCCTGAAAATATCGCAAAAAGACCTTGACATAAACAAAAACAGAACCGTATAATGAAACAGCACATATAATGAAATAAAAACTGTGATGGAGACAGTAGATCGATATGAAAACCGCAGAGAGCCGGGATGAGGTGGGAGCCTGGTGTCAGTAATTTCGATGGAAGATCACTCCGGAGTTTCTTTCCTGAAATCTTAAGTAAGGAGGGACGGTGTTTCCGCCGTTAAAGGGAACATGTATCGGCGTTTGATTACTACCAGCCCGTACAATGTAACAGGTGGTGCGAATGTGGAAATTGCTTTCGTCCTTTTACAGGACGGAAGTTTTTTTATTTTTATGGAAAAATTTTCCCGAGAGAATTTAAAGGAGGAATCTGTTGTGTATCAGAAAGTAGATACGAACCTGAATTTTGTAGACCGTGAAAAACAAGTAGAAAAATTCTGGAAAGAAAACCATATCTTCGAAAAAAGTATGGAGGACCGCAAAGACGATCCTACTTACATGTTCTATGATGGACCGCCGACAGCAAACGGCAAACCGCACATCGGTCATGTACTGACACGTGTTATCAAAGATATGATCCCGAGATACCGTACTATGAAAGGTTACATGGTACCTCGTAAAGCTGGATGGGATACCCACGGACTTCCGGTAGAGCTGGAAGTAGAGAAGAAACTTGGTCTGGACGGCAAAGAACAGATCGAGGAATATGGTATGGAACCATTTATCCAGCAGTGTAAAGAAAGTGTCTGGAAATACAAAGGAATGTGGGAAGACTTTTCCTCAACCGTTGGTTTCTGGGCTGATATGGAGAATCCATATGTTACTTACCATGATGACTATATTGAGTCTGAATGGTGGGCACTGAAAGAAATCTGGAACAAGAAACTCCTGTACAAAGGATTCAAGATCGTTCCTTACTGTCCGCGTTGTGGTACACCACTTTCCGCACAGGAAGTTTCACAGGGTTATAAAACAGTCAAAGAACGTTCTGCGATCGTTCGCTTCAAGGTTGTCGGAGAAGATGCATACTTCCTGGCATGGACCACAACACCGTGGACACTGCCATCCAACGTTGCACTCTGCGTAAACCCGACAGAGACTTACTGCAAAGTAAAAGCAGCAGATGGCTATACTTATTATATGGCAGAAGCACTGCTTGACAAAGTTCTCGGCAAACTTGGTTCCGAAGAGACACCGGCGTACGAAGTTCTTGAGAAATATGTCGGAAAAGATCTGGAATACAAAGAATATGAGCCGCTCTTCGCATGCGCAGGAGAGGCAGCAGCAAAACAGAAAAAGAAAGCTCATTTTGTTACAGCAGATAACTATGTAACGATGAGTGATGGTACCGGTATCGTTCATATCGCACCGGCATTCGGTGAAGACGACAGCCGTGTAGGACGCGACTATGACCTTCCGTTCGTACAGTTTGTAGACGGCAAAGGTGATATGACAGCAGAAACTCCATATGCCGGCGTTTTTGTTAAGAAAGCTGATCCGCTTGTACTTCAGGATCTGGATAAAGAGGGCAAACTCTTTGATGCTCCGAAATTCGAGCATGATTATCCGCACTGCTGGAGATGCGATACACCACTGATCTACTATGCACGTGAGTCCTGGTTCATCAAGATGACAGCAGTTAAGGATGATCTGATCCGTAACAACAATACTATCAACTGGATTCCGGAGAGCATCGGTAAGGGACGTTTCGGCGACTGGCTGGAAAACGTTCAGGACTGGGGTATTTCCAGAAACCGTTATTGGGGAACACCACTGAACATCTGGCAGTGTGAATGCGGACATATGCATTCTATCGGAAGCCGTCAGGAACTGTTTGAGATGAGCGGTGATGAAAGAGCCAAGACAGTAGAACTCCATCGTCCATACATCGATGAGATCACACTGAAATGCCCGGAATGTGGTGGAACCATGCATCGTGTACCGGAGGTTATTGACTGCTGGTTCGATTCAGGAGCAATGCCTTTTGCACAGCATCATTATCCATTTGAAAATAAAGAACTTTTTGAAAAACAGTTCCCGGCAGACTTTATCTCTGAGGCTGTTGACCAGACAAGAGGATGGTTCTATTCTCTGCTTGCTGAGTCCACGATCCTGTTCAAGCAGGCTCCATATAAGAATGTTATCGTTCTTGGACACGTACAGGATGAAAATGGCCAGAAAATGAGTAAATCCAAAGGAAATGCAGTTGATCCGTTCGATGCACTTGAGAAATACGGTGCAGATGCGATCCGCTGGTACTTCTATATCAACAGTGCTCCGTGGCTGCCGAACCGCTTCCATGGCAAGGCTGTTCAGGAAGGTCAGCGTAAGTTCATGGGTACTCTGTGGAACACTTATGCATTCTTTGTTCTTTATGCAAATATTGACAATTTTGACCCAACAAAATATACTTTAGATTATGACAATCTTCCTGTTATGGATAAATGGCTGTTAAGCAAGCTGAATTCTGTAGTGAAGACTGTCGATGACTGCCTTGCAAACTACAAGATCCCGGAAAGCGCAAGAGCTCTTCAGGAGTTTGTAGATGAGATGAGTAACTGGTATGTAAGAAGAAGCCGTGAGCGTTTCTGGGCTAAGGGCATGGAGCAGGATAAGATCAATGCTTACATGACTCTGTACACTGCTCTGGTAACAATTTCCAAAGCAGCAGCTCCGATGATCCCGTTCATGACAGAAGAAATCTACCAGAACCTTGTAAGAAGCGTTGACAAAGACGCAATTGAGAGTATTCATCTCTGTGATTTCCCGAAAGTCGAAGAAGCATGGATCAACAAAGAGCTGGAAGACGATATGGAAGAACTTCTCAAGATCGTTGTTCTTGGACGTGCAGCAAGAAATACTGCAAACATCAAGAACCGTCAGCCGATCGGAACAATGTATATCAAAGCTGACAAAGAAATGGGTCAGTTCTACACAGATATCATTGCAGACGAGCTGAATGTCAAAGAAGTGAAGTTCGCAAATGATGTAGAGTCCTTCATCTCCTACAGTTTCAAACCGCAGCTCCGTACAGTAGGACCGAAATACGGTAAACTTCTGAACGGCATCCGTACAGCACTTGCTGAGATCAACGGAACAGAAGCGATGAACGAGCTGAGATCCACAGGTCTTCTGACACTGGATATCAATGGAAACAAGGTAGAACTTTCTGAGGAAGACTTATTGATCGAGACCGCACAGACAGAAGGTTATGTAACAGAAGCAGACGGTGATATTTCTGTAGTTCTTGATACAAATCTGACACCAGAGCTGATCGAAGAAGGATTCGTCCGTGAGATTGTCAGCAAAGTACAGACAATGAGAAAAGAAGCCGGATTTGAAGTTATGGACAAGATCCATATCTATGCAAAAGATAATGACAGAATTCTTGAACTCATGAAGAACCACAAAGAAGAAATCATGTCTGAAGTACTGGCAGAGGATATGACTCTGGGCACAACCGACGGCTATGTAAAAGAATGGAATATTAACAAAGAGCCAGTTGTCCTTGGTGTTGCAAAGATGTAATTAACTCATGCCCGGTAAATATACCGGGCATGATTCGTAAAAATTGGGGTAATCAAAGCTGCACAGCTGTTGCTGTGCGATTAAGGAGGAAACGCGATGATCGACAAGCAGTTCAAAAAAGAAGCTTTCAAAGAGAGCGTAAAGGAAAACGTTAAATTCCTTTATCGTAAAAAACTCGAAGAAGCTACACAGGAGCAGATTTTCCAGGCTGTATGCTACACTGTAAAAGACGTTATCATTGATAACTGGCTTGAGACACAGAACGCATACAAAGAGCAGGATCCGAAAACTGTTTACTATATGTCAATGGAATTCCTGATGGGTCGTGCACTTGGAAATAACCTGATCAACCTGACTGCATACAAAGAAGTCAAAGAAGCTCTGGATGAGCTCGGACTTGATATCAACGCAATTGAGGATCAGGAGCCGGACCCGGCCCTTGGAAACGGTGGTCTGGGACGTCTGGCAGCATGCTTCCTGGATTCTCTTGCAACTCTTAACTACAGCGCATATGGATGTGGTATCCGCTATCGTTATGGTATGTTCAAACAGCAGATCAAAGACGGATATCAGGTAGAAGTACCGGATAACTGGCTCAAAGACGGATATCCGTTCGAACTTCGCCGTCCGGAATATGCAAAAGAAGTTCACTTCGGTGGATATGTTGATGTTGAATATGATCCGGCAACAGGATCCAACAAATTCGTACACAAGGGATATCAGGCAGTAAAAGCTGTTCCGTTTGATATGCCGATCGTAGGATATAACAACAAGATCGTAAACACTTTAAGAATCTGGGATGCAGAGCCAATCGTAGACTTTGAGCTTGATTCCTTTGACAAAGGTGATTACAAAAAAGCAGTTGAGCAGGAAAACCTTGCCCGCAATATCGTAGAAGTTCTTTATCCGAATGATAACCATATGGCAGGTAAAGAGCTGCGTCTGAAACAGCAGTACTTCTTCGTATCTGCAAGTCTCCAGGCTGCTATCGACAAATATAAGAAGAACCACAAAGATATCATGAAACTGCACGAAAAAGTTACTTTCCAGATGAACGATACTCATCCGACAGTAGCAGTAGCAGAACTTATGCGTATCCTTATGGATGAAGAAGGTCTTGGATGGGATGATGCATGGTCTGTAACAACCAAAGCTGTTGCTTATACAAACCATACAATCATGGCAGAGGCTCTTGAGAAATGGCCGGTTGAACTGTTCTCCAGACTGCTTCCACGTGTATACCAGATCATCGAAGAGATCAACCGTCGTTTTGTTCTTGAGATTCAGGAAAAATATCCTGGAAACTATGACAAGATCAAGAAAATGGCAATCCTCTATGATGGACAGGTAAAAATGGCTCATCTTGCAATCGTTGCAGGCTACTCTGTAAACGGTGTTGCAAAACTTCATACAGAGATCCTTAAGAAACAGGAACTGAAAGATTTCTACGAAATGATGCCGGAGAAATTCAACAACAAGACAAACGGTATTACTCAGAGACGTTTCCTGCTTCACGGAAACCAGCTTCTTGCAGACTGGGTAACAGATCATATCGGACCGGAATGGATCACAGACCTGTCTCAGATCAGCAAACTGAAAGTTTATGTTGATGATGAAAAAGCACAGCAGGAATTCATGAACATCAAATACCAGAACAAAGTTCGTCTGGCAAAATACATCCTGGAGCACAACGGAGTAGAGGTAAATCCACGTTCTATCTTCGATGTACAGGTTAAGAGACTTCATGAGTACAAACGTCAGCTTCTGAACATTCTGCATGTAATCTATCTGTATGATCAGATCAAGAAACATCCGGAAATGGATTTCTATCCAAGAACATTCATCTTCGGTGCAAAAGCATCTGCAGGTTATGCACGTGCCAAGAAGATCATCAAACTGATCAACTCTGTAGCAGATGTTGTAAACAATGATGCTTCTATCGAAGGCAAACTGAAAGTTGTATTCATCGAGAACTATCGTGTATCCAACGCTGAGATGATCTTTGCAGCAGCAGATGTTTCTGAGCAGATCTCTACTGCAAGTAAAGAGGCTTCCGGTACAGGTAACATGAAGTTCATGCTGAACGGTGCACCGACTCTGGGAACCATGGATGGTGCTAACGTTGAGATCGTTGATGAAGTTGGTAAAGAAAACGCATTTATCTTCGGTCTGAGTGCAGATGAAGTTATTAATTACGAAAACAATGGCGGATATGATCCGAGAGTCATCTACAACACAGATGATGAGATCCGTCAGGTACTGACAGAGCTTGTAAATGGAACATTCTCCGCTGATACAGAACTGTTCCGTGATCTGTACAACTCACTCCTCAACCAGAATGGTGGAGAGAGAGCAGACCAGTACTTCATCCTTGCTGACTTCCGCTCCTATGCAGCAGCACAGAAGAAAGTAGAAGAAGCATACAAAGATGAAAAAGGCTGGGCTCGTATGGCTATGCTGAACACAGCATGCGCAGGTAAATTTACATCTGACAGAACAATTGAAGAGTATGTAGATGATATCTGGCATCTGGACAAAGTATTTATTAAATAAATTCCGCAAAGTGGACTTAGCAGTCCCCTCTGCACACCCCTGGCTTAGTCGAAACATGGCTATAGGTTATGATGAGATGAAGTGAGTTAGTGGGGGAATGTATTCCTAGTTTTTGTGTGGGGTAGATTTCCTGTGTGGAGAATGATTGTGGGTAAATAAAAAGGATCTGGCTTAGGTAAGTCAGGTCCTTTTTTGTAGGAAATGTGGATTAGTTCCAGGTATATCCTGGGCTGGTGTGGATAAATTCAGCCAGATGTGTGCGGATGTCTTCCATTTTCTGGCGGGTGTCCGGGTTGGAGTAAGGAATGCGGTCGATGATCTTGTTGAGGTAGTCGTGTTCTTCGATGATATCGAGGGTTGCACGATAATTGATGTCAAGGAAGTAAGCGACGTAGGAGACCCAGTAATCCATTCTGGTGACGCGGTCAGGGGAGTAGACACACTGGTTTTTGAAAACAGTATCGTAAATGACAGGAGTAATTGCCTGTGCACCGATTTCTTCTCCAGATGCCCCCATGAAGACCAGAAGATCATCCTCTAATTTTACGCGACAGTTGTCCAGTTTGTCTGCATCGCGGATCAGGCGGGCGTGAAGGAGGGTGAGTGGATCTGTGATCCCCTCAAGTTTGAAATCACTGTGTCTGGCGATAGCAGTGTGGATGATATCGTCCCAGGTGGATTCCGGGACAAACTGGCGGATCATGCTTTCTTCAAATAAAACCTGCACACCATAAGCTGCGTGATCCATGGTGGTCGGTTCGAAGCTGTCAAAACGTTTCAACTGTTCAAAACGACCAATGTCGTGCAGTAGGGCAATGATTCTGGCGAGTTCAGTGTCTTCATCAGATAACTGCATACGTTTACAGATTTCTGTCATATCATGCACTACGCCGTAGGTATGAATGATCTTGAGACGGACTTTACCATTATCACGGTCATAGCTGTTCAGATATTTCTCAAATTGTTCTTTTGCATTGTTGTAGTTCATGCGTGATCCTCCTGTGATATAAGATTTTTGCGGTATTCTCTCGGACTACAGCCTTTGATCTTGCTGAAGACTTTGGAGTAGTAGTTGGAGTCGGAGAAGCCGGTCTTTCCGGCGATGTTGCTGATGGATTCGTGGGTGCTCAGGTATTCCAGGCTTCGTTCGATCCGGTACTCCTGCAGGAAAGAGAAGAGTGTAGTATTCATATGGCGTTTAAACAGGCGCGTACATTCACTTTCACAGAGATGAATGTGTTCAGCGACTTCTGCCAGTGTGATCGGGTTCATGTAATTCTGTTCTATGTAAGAGAGGATTTTGCGGATCCGTTCATATTCTGTGAGATCAGATGCGGCAGGAAGCGGCTGATGTGGGAGATGTTCTACGAGCAGCCGCCACATGATCTGCATCCGGATCGATATGTCCAGTTCGTAGAAATCAGGCTTTTCTTTATCAAGGGCGATGACTTCCAACATTTTTTTGCGGAAAGTTTCATGCCAGCTTTCTGTATAGTCGATGTGCATCGCACAGACAGCAAGATTCTGGATCACAGGTTCTACATATTTCGTACAGATGGTGCTCTGGAAAAATCCATAGATCAGCTTTGGGTCAAAAGTGATCGGTATATAGGAACAATCCTCCTGGTGCTCCATTTCGCCGCTGTGGAGGGCGTTGGAATTGCAGAAAATAATGTCCCCTTCTTTCAGGTGGAAGGACTGATTATTTACACGATAGTGCATGGAGCCTTTTTTTATATAAGTGATCTCGATTTCCGGATGGTAGTGCCACATAAAGGAATTGGAATCATATTCTGACAGCCGCTGATAACTGACCAGAAACGGGAAATGGTCGCTGCCATGTTTCTTTAATTCTTTTTGAAACTGGTTTGTGATGATCTGCATGAGAGACTGTCTCTCCTCCTTTTTTCGAAGATTTGCTGAACGCAGGAAATTACCTTTATTATAAACAAAAAAATATGAATAACGCAAGATTTTACTTTTTTTTCGCAGATTAATTAAGGTATTTTACAGAAAAAGATATATAATGGATTTATCAGATGTGCACAGGAGAATAATGTGCATGATGAAAGAGCGTAACGAAACAACATAATGAAACAAAAACTACATGGGATGCATCAAAATAAAATGTAAAAGGAGAACAGGAACATGAATTTACCAGAAACAGCAAAACTTCAGGAAATCTATGGAGAAACAGAGAAGAGCAGCGCACGTTTCCAGAAACTTGCAGATAATTTTGCAAAAACATACAAACATGACAAAGCAGAATACTTCACATCAGCAGGAAGAACTGAGATCATTGGAAACCATACAGACCACAATGGCGGCAAGGTGATTGCAGGAAGCATCAACCTGGATACCATCGGAGCGGCTTATCCGAACGGAACACAGACTATCCATATCACCAGTGAAGGATACAGAGATGAGATCGTTGTAGACCTTACCAAACTGAGCAAGGCAAACTACAAGAAGGGAACACCGGCACTCGTTGCAGGTATGATGGAAGGTGCACAGAAGAACGGCTTTAAGACAGCAGGATTCGATGCATATGTAAGCACAAACGTTATCGCAGCAGCAGGTGTAAGTTCTTCTGCTTCTTTCGAGATGCTGATCTGCACTATCATTGATTACTTCTTTAACGAAAGCAAAATGACATATAATGATTATGCAAAAGTTGGCCAGTATGCAGAGAATGTTTACTGGGACAAAGCTTCCGGAATGATGGACCAGATGGCATGTGCAGTAGGCGGACCGGTTCTTTTTGATTTCGCTGACAGCAATAACCTCAAATACAGCAAACTGGATTTCTCCTTCGGAAAATTCGGATACAAGCTTGTTATCGTAAATACAGGAAAAGGTCATGCAGATCTGAGCCAGGAATACTCTGAGATCCCGGGTGAAATGAAAGCTGTTGCCAAAGTACTTGGCGTGAACCTTCTTCATGAGACAAACGTAGATGCACTTCTTGAGCATTGCAATGAGATTGAGGATGACAGAGCAATTCTCCGTGCACTTCATTTCTTTGGAGAGACTACCCGTGTAGAGGAAGCGGCAGATGCGATCCACAATGATGATTATGATAAATTCCTTGAACTGATCGACGAGTCCGGAAAATCTTCCTGGGAACTCCTTCAGAACTGCTACACTATGAAAGATTTCCACGAGCAGAAGATCACAAGAACTCTTGCACTGACACAGCTTTTCCTCAAGAAGATTGGCGCAGGCGTATGCCGTGTTCACGGTGGTGGATTTGCAGGCGTTATCGCAGCGATCATTCCGGAAAAAGAGCAGGAGAACTATGTAGAATATATTTCTAAATTTGTTGGAAAAGAAAATGTATATCCAATGGACATCCGTGCAGTCGGAGCAGCACATATCGGATAAGCAACTACTGTCTATTAAAAAAAATATAAAATCACAAAAATAAACCCCTGGATCATACCAGAGGTTTATTTTTTTCGAGCATATCGTGAATGATGTTCTGAGTGTATGCACCGAGATGTTTCTGATCTTCTTTCGGAAGGTCCTTGACATAGATTGGTTTACCGTATTCCAAAACGACATGAGTTGATTTGATCTTTGGCATATGTGCCTCAAAGATTTCTACGGTGTTGTTAAGTGCCATTGGAATGATCGCACAGCCTGTCTTGGAAGCAATCTTGAAGCTTCCGTCGTGGAAAGGAAGAAGCTCCAGGTCATCTGCATTCTTGTTACGTGTACCTTCAGGGAAGATACAGATGGAAATGCCGGATTTGATCTTGTCGATGGCTGCGAGGATGGTCTTGAGTCCCTGTTTGATATCCTTACGGTCAAGAAACAGACAGTGAAGATATTTCATCCAGTTGGAAAGAAGCGGATAACGCTCCATTTCTTTCTTGGCAATGTAGCCGGTACGGATCGGACAGCGGCTGTAAGTAAGCACGATGTCAAAATAACTTCTGTGATTGCCAATGTAGAGAACCGGAGTATCCTTGGGAACATTTTCTTCGCCGATGATCGTAACTTTGGTTCCGGCTTCCCAGAGAATGAATTTAAATACTCCCTGGACAATTCGAAGAGAACTGATTTCCTTGGTCCTTGGTGAAAATTTTCCGATGATCCATTCGATCAGAAGAATCGGAATGGAAAGGATCAAAAACCCGATGACCGTAATGGCAACAATGATAAAACGAATCATAACGAATTCCTCTTTCTGTTAAATTTGCATGGGTTTCGCGTGTTCGAAACTCTGCTATCAGTATAAGGGATATTTGAAATAGTTGCAATAAATCTTTTGGTTTTGGCATAGAATACATATTGAAAAAGAGCGGACAGGAGAATTGTGCCTATGCAGATACCACTGTCTGCAGGAATCAGACAAAATCGGTCAAAACGATATATGACGGTTGTCTGGTGCATATTGCTGGCTTTTTTGCTGAGTGCAGGAGGATGCAGCCTGGTAAAGATAGAGGAAGGGGAGAGGACACCTCTTGAATATACGGTGGTGGATACAGCAGAACTTCCGCAGAGTGCACAGGAACTGATTCAGGAAAAGAAAGCGGACGATTTTCAGATGACTTATCAGAAGGGAGATACCCTGTATCTGATCCGGGGATATGGAAAGCAGATGAGCGGAGGATACAGTATTCAGGTGGCTGAACTTTCGGCTTCGTCTACGACGATTTTTTTCAAAACGAGACTGATCGGACCGGAGAAAGAAAATCAGAGCGGAGCGCCATCTTATCCGTATATTGCAGTAAAGACCGATTACAGAGAAGAACCTGTTGTGTTTGAATAGTATGAGAGGAGCGGTCAGCGATGGAATTAAGAAAAGAAGATATTCAGGTGCTGCGGACAAAGAGCAGAGCGACCAGCCAGGTGACTTTTGATGTGGATTATAATGTGCCGGATGTAAAACCGGATATCGGACGGATGGTCCAGAACAAGGGCGATGTTTCGGTAGAAGAAGTCCGATTAAGCGACGGTCATGCTTTTCTGAAAGGAAGCCTGCAGGTGGATCTTCTCTATGTAGGAGAAGAAGAGGGCAAAGTTTACAGTCTCTCAGCCAAACTGCCGGTGGAAGAGACGATGAACCTTGAGGGGATCGTAAGTGGCGATAAGATGTGTCTTCGGTGGGAAATAGAGGATCTGAGCCTGCACCTGATCCATTCAAGAAAACTGAACATCAAAGCAGTAGTGACTTTTTATGCAGTTGTAGATGAACTCTCAGGAATCCGTCTGCCGGTTTCACTGGATGATGAAACAGTTTCTGTGCAGAAAAAACAGATGCGTCTTCTCAGTCTTGCCATACATAAAAAAGACACCCTGCGGCTCAAAGAAGAAGTAGAACTGGTATCCAATAAACCGAATATCGCAGAGCTTCTCTGGTATACGCTTGAAGTCAGAGGACTGGACTTAAGACCGGAAGAAAATGTAGTAAAAGCCAAAGGAGAACTTTTTTTGTTTGCTTTGTATAAAGGGGATGATGAGGACGGTACCCTGCAGTGGCTGGAGCATTCTATACCATTTACCGGAGAAGTGGAATGCAGCGGATGTACTTTTGACATGGTTCCAAATCTGGAAGCTTCGGTCATCAATCAGAGCGTGGAGGTGAAACCGGATTCCGACGGAGAGGAACGCATCTTTGTAACAGATATCGTACTGGA
The DNA here is from genome assembly GCF_040096655.1 of Blautia intestinihominis. Taxonomy (NCBI): domain Bacteria; kingdom Bacillati; phylum Bacillota; class Clostridia; order Lachnospirales; family Lachnospiraceae; genus Blautia; species Blautia intestinihominis. Next base: position 23,458 of record NZ_JBBMEI010000016.1, read on the forward strand.
GTTGGATATCCGTCTTTACAGGGAAGAAGACCATGAAATACTTATGGATGTCTATACTCCGTTTCGTCAGTGCATCCCAAAATGCAAAAATGAAGTTCTGGAAAGTCTTCTGGTGAGGAATTTTTCCAAATGCCGCGTGTCTGATCGGATTGAGATCAAGGAGACACAGGGGAAAATCCTCCAGATTTGCCACAGCCAGGGAAAAGTAAAAATAGATAAAACAAAAATTGTCAAAGATGGGATCCAGGTAGACGGGATAGTTCAGATGAAAGTTCTCTATATCGTGGGGAATGACGACATGCCGTTCTATTCCATGGAAGTGATGATGCCGTTCAGTCATGTGGTGGAGGCAAGGGGGATCACAGAGGACAGCGTCTACTATTTCCATACGGATCTGGAACAGCTTTCGACAAGCATGGTCGACAGTAACGAGATTGAAGTCAGAGCGGCGGTGAGCCTGAATGTTCTTGTGATCCAGTGCATAGAGGAAAAGATCATTGAAAGTGTGGAAGAACAGCCACTCGATACAGAAAAGATCCGAAGTATGCCGGGAATTACGGTATATATGGTGAAGCAGGGAGATACACTCTGGGACATCGCAAAAAAATTCTATACGACTATGGAGGAGATCATTTCCATGAACAGTCTCGAAAATGATCAGCTGACCCTGGGACAGCCGCTTTTATTGGTAAAAAAAGTTGAAAGCTGATACTTGAAATCCTGAAAAAAATCATTTAAAATAGATACAATCATATTGTATACAAAGTACAAAAGAAATGAAAAAAGAAACAAAATCACAAAGGACAGAGGGGATATTTATGCGTTTGCGAGCAATGGCGAAAATTAATCTGGGACTGGATATCCTGGGTAAAAGAGACGATGGTTACCATGAAGTTCGTATGCTGATGCAGACGATCCAGATGTATGATCTTCTGGATATCCGGCGGAAATCTTCACCGGGGATCACATTGACTACGAATCTTCTTTATGTTCCGTCAGATGAGAGAAATCTGGTATATAAGGCAGCGAAACTTCTCATGGATGAATTTGATATCCAGGAGGGAATTTCCATGAAGCTTACCAAGTCCATTCCGGTGGCAGCAGGTATGGCAGGCGGAAGTTCCGATGCAGCGGCAGCGTTTGTCGGTGTAAACAAGATGTTTCATCTTGGCTTAAGTGAGCAGGAACTCATGGAGCGTGCTGTGCAGATCGGGGCAGATGTGCCGTACTGCATTATGCGTGGAACAGCACTGGCTGAGGGAATCGGTGAGAAACTGACCAGACTTCCGCAGCTTCCGAAATGTTATATTCTGGTTGGCAAACCGGCGGTCAATGTTTCTACGAAACTGGCTTATGAAAATCTGGATCTTCAGAATATGGGAGCACATCCTGATATTGATGGTATGATCTCTGATATTGAGAATGGAGATCTTTATACTATGGTTTCCCGAATGGGAAATGTATTTGAACCGGGGATCATCGGCAAATATCCGGTGATCCAGGAGATCAAGGATCTCATGGAGGCACATGGTGCACTCAAGGCAATGATGAGCGGAAGCGGTCCGACTGTCTTTGGTATTTTTGATGATAAGAACAAGATGAAAGCAGCAGCCAGGGTTCTGCGAAGCAGTCATCTGGCCAAGACAGTATTTGCTACAGAAGTTTTTAACCGCAAAGACTGAGGGGAATTTTTTACAGGAGGTACTTAAGATGAATGATTTTTCTGTTGATATGAATGAATATCTGCCGTTAAGAGATGTGGTATTTAACACACTGCGTAAAGCGATTCTGAAGGGTGAGCTGAAACCCGGAGAACGACTGATGGAGATCGCGCTGGCGGAGAAACTTGGAGTCAGCAGGACTCCTGTTCGTGAGGCGATGCGTAAGCTGGAACTGGAAGGTCTGGTCGTGATGATCCCGCGCCGCGGTGCACAGGTGGCGAACATTACAGAGAAGGATCTGAATGATGTACTGGAAGTCCGTATGGCACTTGAAAATCTGTCGATCGAGAATGCATGCGCGCGCATGACCGAGGAGCAGCTTGATGATCTCTGGAAAGCAGCCAAGAACTTTGAGGATACGATGGCAGAGGGAAATCTTGTTAAGCTGGCAGAAGCCGATGTAGCTTTTCATGAAGTGATCTACAAATCTTCCGACAACCGCAGACTGAATCAGGTACTGAATAATCTTCGTGAGCAGATCTACAGATATCGTGTGGAATATCTCAAGGATGAAGAAACAAGAAACCTTCTTGTTAAGGAACATGAGGAGATCTACGAGGCGATCAAGAATCGTGACCTCAAGAAAGCCAAGGAGATTTCTTATCAGCATATCGAGAACCAGAGAGAGGCGATCATCCGCTCTATCAGGGAAGAAACAAAAAATCGCTGAACTGTAAATAAAATTGTATAATCCGGTTATTCTAAAAGAGATACATATTGTGTGTATCTCTTTTTTTTATGGATTACGATTACAACAGGAGGATGCAATGGATCAAAAGACCAAAATCCACAGTGAACTGAGAAAAAATGAATCCTACATCAGAGAAAAATTCGAGAACTGTGCAGATATCCTGATCCGCCCCATGCGTCTGGGAAGCGAAAGCAAAATAGACTGTCTGATGGTCTATATCGAAGTGGCAGTTTCAAATATGATGCTGGATGATTCTGCACTGGGCAAGATGATCAATCATTTCTGGGAGATCTCACCGGGGCAGATACAGGAATTTATGCGGAACAACAGTCTGGGGATCGCAGATGTGCAGAAACTGGCGGATATGGAAGAAGTCCTGTCAGCAGTTCTTGCAGGAAATGCAGTTTTTTTTATAGACGGATATGACAAGGCGATGAAAATATCCAGCAAGGGATACCCGGACATGGGAGTTTCCGAAGCGAAATCAGAAAAAGTCCTGCGCGGTTCCAAAGAAGGATTTTCGGATTCTGTAAAAACAAACTCCGCACTGGTCAGAAAGCGGATCCGGAACAGCAGAATGAAGGTCGAGGAAAAAACAACAGGTGTCCGATCAAAGACAGTCCTGCAGCTTCTCTACATGGAAGATCTCGTTCAGGAAGATCTTCTGGAGAATATCAAAACCAGTCTGGATGAATACAGGATAGATGGAATCTTTGACAGTGGAATGCTTGAACAGCTTACAGACAGAACATGGTATTCACCGTTTCCACAGTATCAGACAACGGAACGTCCCGACCGGGCGGCGATGGAGATCCTGAATGGAAAGATCGTGGTGCTCTGTGACAATTCTCCGTCCGCACTGATCCTTCCAAGTTCCTTTAATGGCTTTATGGAGAGCAGCGAGGACTGGTTTCATCATTTTGAAATGGCATCGTTTCTGCGGGCACTTCGTTATCTTGCACTGCTTGTGGCGACACTGCTCCCGGGGCTTTACCTTGCAGTGATCCGCTTTCACACACAGATACTTCCGGCAAATCTGATCCTGTCTTTTGCAAAAGCACGGGAGGGAGTACCTTTTTCCAGCGTGGTCGAACTGATCTTTCTGGAACTCTCGTTTGAACTGATCCGGGAGGCAGGAGTGCGGGTCCCCGGGGCATTGGGGAATGCGATCGGAATCGTGGGAGGCCTGATCATTGGTCAGGCGGCAGTCAGTGCAAATCTGGTCAGTCCTATCGTTGTTATGATCGTTGCATTGACCGCACTGGGATCGATGGTGATCCCGGAGGAAGAGTTTGCCGCAGCATTCCGACTTTTGAAATATGTATTTCTGTTTCTGGGTGGATATCTTGGAATCTTTGGAATCGTTCTGGGGATCTATCTGACAGTGGCACATCTCTCCGGGCTTCTGAGTTGCGGCATGCCGTACCTTCTTCCGTTTATAAAAAAAGAACCCTGCCGCGATGCTGGCGAAGGAATCCTGCGGATCCCGTTCAGGAAGAGATGGCAGAGGCCGCTCTATGCAAGATGGGAACAGAAAATCCGTCTGCGGAAAAATGATTCCGATGATTCCGGAGAAAGCCGCCGGGAAGATTCCCGGAAAGTTCAGGAACAGGAGGAGAAAGACTCATGAAATTTGCGGAGAATAACAGGATTTCGCACAGACAGCTTTATCGCCAGATGATCCTGACGTTTCTGGCTCCTTTCCTGATCTGTCTTCCTGGGAAAAACGGGATTCAGGGAATGACGGGAATCGCAGGTGCTCTGGCGGCAGTGATCCTGCTGGTCATTTATGTTTTTGTGCTTTTGAGAGTGACCAGCGGATATTCGGATATGGTACGTTTTTTTGGAAGGTTCTGGGGACGGATAGCAGGACTCTTTTTTCTGGCGTATATTATCCTGACGGCAGTTTATATCTTGAAGATACTGGAGCAGATCGTGCCAAGGTGGCTGATCCTGGGAGTGCCGGCGGGCTGGATCTCTTTTCTGGTAGTCGTTATATGCAGTGTGGGAACAGAACGAGGAATCCAGAGACGGGGACGGATGGCAGAAGTTTCCGGAGGTTTGCTTTTGGTTGGAATCCTTTTGATGATGGTACTGTGCCTTGGACAGACACGTGTTGATTATCTTCAGGAGATGTTTGAAACAGAGCGAGTGAGCGGGAGTGGAGTCATTCAGAGCAGTTATCTTTTTCTGTGTGGATTTTCCGGGATCGGACTTCTGCCGTTTATCATGCGTGATGTAGAGAAGCGGGGAAGTGCAGGCAAGACGATCATAGCGTCTGTCCTCACTGTAGGTGGAATCTTTGCAGGAGTTCTTATTTTATTGCCGGCAGTATTTGGGTGGAGACGGCTTCTTACAGAAACATATCCAATCCTGCCTCTTCTTGCAGGGGCAGATCTTCCGGGAAATGTCCTTGCGAGATTTGATGTTCTCTGGATGGGATTTCTTCTGTATGGATTGTTGTTTGCAATGGGAAGTCTTTTTTACTATGGCTATCAGATCACGGAGAAATGCCATCTGGGAACGGCGAAATACTGGCTGGCAATTCTGATCTTCGGATTGTCATTGGTGGAAGTACCAGGTATGGATGTGGTGATATTCTACAGAAACTATCTGAGAAGTATTTTTGTCCCGGGACTTCTGCTCATACAGATGGCGATCCTTTTTCATGGACAGAAAAAGAAAATAAGAAAAACGACTACAGTTGTTTTGCTGATCTGCGCGTTGACACTGAGCGGATGTGCGGGAATTGAACCGGAAAAGAGAATGTATCCACTTGCACTCGGCGTAGAGCAGTCGGAAAATGGGTGGAAATTTATTTATGGACTGCCGGAACTTCCAAGTGCAGAAGGACAGGAAAAAGAAGAGACAGGAAATTCTGCACTGGCGATAACAGGTGTGGATTTTGAAACGATAGAAAAAATATATGACCGTTCACAGGAAAAATATCTGGACATGGGACATCTGCAGGTGCTGATCCTTAAGAATGATCTGACACAGTCAGACAGATGGAGTGAACTGTTATCTTATCTGGAAAAAGAACCGCTGATCGGTGAAAATGTATATGTATTCCGGACAGAAAATCTGACAGAGCTTATGGACTGGAACAAGGAAGGAACCTCGATAGGGGAATACCTGCCGGGACTTCTTGAAAACAGGATTCCGGATCAGGAGAAAAACGGTACTACGCTGCGCCAGGTATATCATCAGTGGTATGAGAATGGCACGTTACCAGGAATTCCTGAGATCATCCTGCAGAATGGAGAAATTCAGGTATATCTGGAATAAATTTGCAGAAAAACGTCCATACTCCAGACAGAAGACGATTTTATTTTCATAGATTCGGAGGTACCCAAATGGACTGGTTAAGGAACTGGAAAAAAAGACTTCTGTTGTCTGTGATGACAGGCATGCTGGCAGTAACACTTTTGTTCGGAGGCACGAAAAATGTCGAGGATTGCAGTATTATGGCGTGGTGGGGAACCCTGTATCCACAGTTTTGCTTTGAGAGAGGATCACAGAACAGCGCTAATTATGAAAATACTGTAAAACAGCCGCCAAAGCTTTCCTTCTGGCTTGCGAAAGCCCTGGAGAGGTGGTAAGATTAAAGAACGATTCAGAGAGGCTGTGGCTTTTTCTGAGTCTTACATAGCAAACAGAACATAAAGGACTGGAGAAATAGATTTATGAAAATAGACAGAGATGCACCGATCGGTGTATTTGATTCCGGAGTAGGCGGTCTTACCGTAGCCAGGGAGATCATGAGAAATCTTCCATCGGAGAAGATCGTTTATTTTGGCGATACGGCGAGAGTTCCTTATGGAAGTAAATCCAAGGATACAGTCATCCGCTATTCCAGACAGATCATTCATTTTCTGGAGGAGCAGCAGGTCAAGGCAATCGTGATCGCCTGCAACACGGCAAGTGCATTTGCCCTGGATGCAGTGAAGGATGAACTGGATATCCCTGTACTTGGAGTGATCGAAGCAGGAGCCAAGGTTGCTGCAAAGGAGACACGCAATAAGCGAGTCGGCGTGATCGGAACGCTTGGAACTGTCGGAAGCGGTATTCATGAGGCGTATCTTAAACAGCTTGATCCGGAGATCACAGTGATAGGCAAGGCATGTCCGTTGTTTGTTCCGCTGGTCGAGGAAGGATGGCTTCATGATCCTGTAACTACGGAGATTGTGTCCAGATACCTTCAGGAACTGAAGGATAAAGAAATTGACACACTGATCCTCGGCTGTACACATTATCCGCTGATCCGTTCTACGATCAGAGAAGTCATGGGTGAGGGCGTGCGACTGGTTAATCCGGCATACGAGACAGCCTTACAGCTGAAGGCACTTCTTGCAGAGATGGATATTTCCAGCAGTGGAACAGGTGAAGAGGATTTTCCGTATCGTTTTTATGTCAGTGACCTGGCAGATGAGTTTAAGGATTTTGCAAATTCTATCTTGCCATATGATGTTTCAATGGCAAAGAAGATCGACATAGAGAAGTATTAAAGAGGAGTAAACATATGAATAAAGATGTACTGATACATGTACGCGGGCTCCAGATGATGGAAACAGATGATGCACAGGAGCCGATCGAGATCGTAGTTCCGGGACAGTATTATTTCCGAAACGGAAGTCATTATCTCCGTTACGAAGAAATGCTGGATGATACCGCAGAGACTACAGTAAATTATATCAAGATGTCACCGAACGGAGTAGAAGTCCGCAAGCAGGGACAGGTAAATGTACATATGGTTTTTGAGGAAGGCAAGAAAAACAAGACTTTTTACAATACGCCATATGGTACGCTGCAGATGGGAATCTCAGCGACAGGACTGGAACTCAAGGAGAGTGAAGACGGCATTCAGATGAAGGTGGATTATGCTCTGGATATGAACGAAGAGCATGTCGCTGACTGTTATCTGACCGTACAGGCACAGTCCAAGGATTCCGCGGATTTTGTTTTATAAAATCAAATTAAAATGCCCGTAAAGCTGAAATACTTTACGGGCATTGTCTTTCGATCTTATTTGTCTTTGCTGAACATTCTTTTGAAAAATCCCTTTTTCTTAGGTGCCGGTGCTTCAAGAGAACCACGGATTCCTTTAACTCCAACGATGTATAAACCGCTTACTTCGGCTTTTACTTCTTTTTTGACAGGGATCAGGTCAAAAACCTTCTCATCTGCGATCAGTATGGAGATCTTCGGACCAACCTTAGCCTTAACGATCGGCAGTTTGGAACGGCGCATCAGCTTAGGAGCCTGGTCAATGACCATCTGCGGCAGACCGGATTCTTTGAGTGGAAGTCGTTTCTTATCGATGATCAGCATGGAAACAGTCTGTTTTGCAGCTTCAATCTGTGCCTGCTGTTCTTCTTGCTTCTTCTGAGCTTTCTTTCCGAAGAAATAAAGTGCAACCAGGGCAATGATCAGAATGACCAAGATAACAAGAAGGACGATGCTAAGTGTACTCATAGATACCCTCCTCAGTGTGTATATTACAAATATTTATGCGAAATATATTCTATCATTATTTATTACAAAAGGCAAATAAATTCACGAAAATTCCGTGAAGAAAAAGGAAAACGGTGGAAATTATATAGTTAAACAGGTATAATGAAAAGAGCGAAATCTAAAGACAGGGATAAATACAGAAATCCCGGGTATACTGGGGATTACAGAAAAAAAAGACTAAGGAGTTAGTATGGAGAAGGATAATGGTAAAAGTCGGAACAGGCGCCAATACAGGGAAAGAACGACTGATTCTGTAAGAAAAGAAGATCTGACCGAGGAAGAGCGGATTCGGGAACGCCGGCGCAGGAGACGGGCGCTGCAGAGGAAACGGCAGCGTCAGAGAAGGATGATCCTGATAGTTATGGCGTTGGCAGCAGTAGTTATTATAACTGCGGCAGTCCGTGGAATTGCAGGACATTTTTCTTCGTCGAAGCCGTCAGCCAGCGGCACAGATAAAGAAACGACGGCAGATGCTTCCGGGGGAGACAAGACAGAGCAGGAAACCGCCAGCAGCAAAAGTTCACCGAAAGATACACTCAAAGCTGCTGAACTTAAAGCGACACAGTATGATTATGACGGTGCGATAGAGCTTCTTAAGGCAGATACATCATATAGCAGCGATTCAGATATGCAGAGTGCCGTTAAGAAATACGAAGAGGCCAAAGCTTCCTGTAAATCATGGCCACTGGAAGAAGTGACACATGTTTTTTATCACATTCTTATCAAAGATCCGAGCAAAGCTTTTGACGGTGATTACAAGGAAGCAGATTATAATCAGGTCATGACCACGATCGATGAATTCAACAAGATCACACAGACCATGTATGATAAGGGGTATGTGATGGTAAGCATCAAGGACATGGCTACTGTAAATGAGGATGGAACCATGTCACCGGGAGAGATCCTTCTTCCGGAAGGTAAGATCCCGTTTGTACTTTCTCAGGATGATGTCTGTTATTACCATTATATGGATGGTGATGGATTTGCCTCCAAACTGGTTGTAGATGATGAAGGCAAGATTCGAAATGAATATATTGAGGATGATGGAAGTGTATCAGTAGGTGACTATGATATGGTTCCATTGATCGATCGTTTCGTAGAAGAACATCCTGATTTTTCTTACAGAGGAGCCAAGGGAATCGTTGCATTGACCGGATATAATGGAATTCTGGGATATCGAACAGATATCAGCTATGAAACACGTCCGGCAGATCTGGATGATAACAAAGTTGAATGGCTGGATGCACACCCGGATTTCAGTCTGGACAAAGAACGGGAAGAAGCAAAGAAAGTTGCTGATGCTATGAAAGAGGATGGATGGTTGTTTGCCAGTCATACCTGGGGTCATCAAAACATCGGACAGATTTCTCTGGAACAGCTTCAGGCAGATACACAGAAGTTCAAGGATAATGTGGATCCCCTGATCGGAGGAACGGATATTATTATTTTTGCATTTGGTACGGATCTGACCACTCAGGAGGACTATTCCGGTGATAAATTTGAATATCTCAAGAGTGTCGGATATAATTATTATTGTAATGTAGATTCCAGCAAATATTTTGTGCAGATCCGGGATCGCTATTTCCGTCAGGGAAGACGAAATCTGGACGGATATCGTATGTACTATAATCCGGATCTTCTGGAAGACCTGTTCAATGCAAAAGATGTTTTTGATCCAAGCAGACCGACTCCGGTTCCACCGATGGGTTAAACAAATAAGAAAGAAGGAGTTACTAACTATGAAGAAAAGAGCTGTGATACTTACATGTATTTTGTCAGCTTCGATACTTCTGAGCGGCAGTTATATTCTGCCGCTTTTGAATCATATAGCAGAAAAAGAAACCAAAACAGTAAAAACTTACCAGACTGCTTCTCAGGATGAAGCAGAGACAGACAGCAGTGAGGCAGATGCCGGAGACACAGAGGACACTGATTCTGAGAAATCCAGTAAGGATCAGACAGTTCTCGATCAGGCAACGATCATGTACGAACAGTATAATTACGATGAGGCGATCAAACTTCTGAAGGGTCAGAAAGATTTTACGAAAAACAAGGACTATATGGACCTGGCAGCCAAGTGCCAGATTGCAAAGTCTTCACTTGTAGAGTATCCACTGGAACAGATCACACATGTATTTTTTCACACACTGATCGAGGACACTTCCAGGGCTTTTGACGGAGATTCCAAATCCGGAAACTACAATCAGGTTATGACGACTGTCAGTGAGTTCAATAAGATCATTCAGATCATGTATGATAAGGGCTATGTTCTGGTAAGCCCGCATGACATGGCAACAGTGAACAAGGATGGTACGATGAGCCGCGGCAAGATCATGGTGCCGGAGGGCAAGATCCCGTTTGTGCTTTCTCAGGACGATGTCAGCTATTATCATTATATGGATGATGATGGATGTGCATCCAAACTTGTACTCGATGAAAATGGAGATGTAAAAACAGAATACATTGATGCAGATGGAAATGTTCTGGTAGGAGATTATGATCTTGTTCCGCTGTTGGATTCTTTTATCAAAGAACATCCGGATTTTTCCTATCATGGACGCAAGGGAATCCTTGCGATGACAGGTTATAACGGAGTACTGGGATACAGAACTGATATAGCCTACAAGACCAAAGAAAATCTTCAGGATGACCAGAAGAAATTCCTGGATGACAATCCTGATTTTGATTATGACCAGGATGTTAAGGATGCAACGAAGGTAGCAGATGCCATGAAAGCAGAGGGATGGGAATTTGCGAGCCATACCTGGGGACACATGAATGCAACAGAGCGTTCCGCAGAGGATCTTGAGACTGATGATAAGAAATGGAAAGCTTATGTGGCTCCGATCCTTGGTGATACAGATATGGTCATCTTTGCGTTTGGCGCGGATATTGGTGACTGGGAGGGATATTCTTCTGATAATCCGAAGTTCCAGTATTACAAGAGCGCGGGATACAATTATTTCTGCAACGTAGATTCCAGTCAGTATTTTGTTCAGATCACAGATCAGTATTTCCGCCAGGGAAGAAGAAACCTGGATGGATATAGAATGTACTATAACCCGGATATGCTCAGTGACCTTTTTAATGTTTCTGATGTATGGGATTCTTCCCGGCCGACTCCGGTTCCGGAAATGTAAATAATAACCAGATTTGAAAGGAGATTTTTCATGAAGAAAAAAGTAGTAGCAGCAATGTTAGTAACTTGTATGGCGGTATCTCTTACTGCGTGTGGAAGCAAGGACAGTTCTGATAAGACTGATAAGACTACCGCCAAAACAGAAACGGCTTCTGACAATTCTGATACGGACAAGACAGATTCCAAGACTTCTGATTCCAAGAAGGAAGAGACAAGAATTATTTCGGTAAAAGATGTTTCTGATTATGTTACAATTGGAGATTACAAAGGACTTACACTGGATCGTTATACACAGGCAGTAACAGATGATGATGTGGATGCAGAAATCAACTATGAATTACAGGACAAGGGAACAGAGGTTACAGATGGAACTGTTGAATATGGAGATATTGTGACCATTAATTTTACAGGTACTGTAGACGGTAAAGAGTTTGACGGAAGTTCTGCCGATGACTATGAACTTGTTGTCGGTGAAGGAGATATGGGAATCGATGGTTTTGAAGATGGTCTGGTTGGAATGAAAAAGGGAGAAACCAAAGAACTGACTCTTACTTTACCGGAAGGTTACAGCGAGGATGATTCTCTTTCCGGTAAGGAAGCTGTTTTTAAGGTGACTCTTCAGAAATTTACAAGAGCATCTGAACTGACAGATGAATGGGTTGCTTCCAATACAGATTACAAAACTGTAGATGACTATAAGAAATCTGTAAGAGAGGAACTGGAAAAACAGGCATCCACGACAGCAGATAATGAATTGTATGCAACAGCATGGTCTGAGGTACTTGATACATCTGAGATTAAGAAATACCCGGAAGAAGATGTCAAAAAAGCAGAAGAAAGCTATAAAGCACTCAATGAACAGACTGCAAAAGACAATGGAATGGAACTGAGTGATCTGCTGGAAACATGGGATCTGACAGAAGATGAATTTAATGAAGAATGCAAAAATTATGCAGAATCCAAAGTTGAACAGAATCTGATCGTTCAGGGAATCATTGATGCTGAGGGACTGAGTCTGAGTGATGCAGAGACAGAAGAATTAAAGAATAACCTGATTCTGGACTATGGAGTGGCAAGCATTGATGAGCTGATTGAAACATATGGAGAGGATGAAGTAAATGAATCACTGGCACTTCTTCGTGTGGAGAAATTTATTGTAGACCAGTCTACTGTCAACGAAAAGACAGGAAGTGCAGAGGATTCTATTGAAAACGAAGATGCATATACTGAAGCAGAAGATACCGGTTCAGACCTCACTGAATATGATGGAAGTGAGGAAACACAGGATGAAACGGAAGAGAATATGTCAGAAGAGTCAATTGAGGACAATACAGTAGAAGAGTAATGAATAAATAAGAAAAGACAATTGTATTTCCATAATAAATGCGTTATGATAATAAAATGAATGCGTTTCTGAAGTACAGGCAACAGTAACGCCAGAGATATAAAATACAGCAGGTGGAAATCATGGATAAGAAAGTATTGCGTGAACGAATACGCAAAAAGCAGCAACAGATGAGAAGACGTAAGATGATGCGCCTGGGCGCATATGTCATTGCAGTCATTCTCGTAGTTATATTTGTTATAAGGGGAATTCTGATCCCCGTTGTCAACAGAATCGGTGGAAAGAGTGTTGATAAACCGGCACAGGTTCAGGCAGAAACTGATCAGACGAATGTGAATTCCGATACAGTTTCAGACGGAACAGACAGCACGGCGGATACAACGACGACATCAGCAGTCAATTCAGCGGCAAGATATCCACTCAAGAATGATCTGGCAAAGGCATCGCAGATGTCTATTGGATGGAATGAAAATGAAAATGGTAAATGGTATCAGAATGCAGATGGCACTTATTTTGCCGGAGGTATGCAGGAAATAGATGGTTCCACCTATTATTTTGATGAGAATGGTTACATTCAGACAGGATGGATAAGCGTTGGATTTGATGATTATTACTTCAATGATGACGGTACATATGATCCAAATACACATAAACCACGAATTGCACTTACCTTTGATGATGGTCCTGGAGAATATACAGATGAACTTTTGGATTGTCTGGAAGCGAATAATGCACATGCGACATTCTTCATGGTAGGACAGAATGTAGGTTCCTGGGAATCAACCGTACAGAGGATGGTCGATCTTGGATGTGAGATCGGTAACCATACCTGGGATCATCCAAGTCAGACTTTAACAAATATGTCGATTGATGATGTTGTCACAGAATTCCAGAAGACAGACGATGCACTTGTACAGGCCTGCGGACAGGCAGCAACGGTAGCCAGGGCACCTTATGGAGCAGCCAATCAGGATATCTATGATGCAGTACAGAAGCCGTTCTTCATGTGGTCTCTTGATACAGAAGACTGGAAGCTGATGGATGCAACAGCAGATTATGATGCCGTTATGAATGGCGATCTGACAGATGGTACAATCGTACTGATGCATGATATTCATGAACCTTCCGTTCAGGCAGCATTGAAACTGATACCGGATCTGGTTTCACAGGGCTATAAACTGATGACAGTCAGTGAACTGGCAGCAGCCAAGAATGTAACATTACAGAATACGACATACTCACAGTTCTGGGACAGCCAGCTTCAGGCAGGAACGGTTCCGGGATATAACGGTAATACGGATTCTACAGATGGAAGCGATGCATCAGATGGATCTGAGAGTTCTGCGGACACTGAATCTACAGACGACAGTTCTACAGACAGTACTGATGTCAGTGACGGAAGTTCTTCCGATGGAGATTCTTCTGATGGCAGCAGTGACAGCAGTTCTGGGGATTCCGGCGGAGACGGCTCTTCAGGAGATGGAAGTGATTCAGAAGATTATGACTCTGGCGATGACAGCTCCAGTTATGATGACTCGGGAGACAGTGGAGACTCTGGATACGATGATTCCGGAGACTACTATGATGAGGATTCCGGCGACGATTCGTACGATACATACTAAATAAGAAATACAAATGAGGACAGAACAGAAATAACAGTTCTGCCCTCATTTTTTGTAGGGAGATTGTAGTAACAGGACATACTTTTAATTGACGTAAACAGTCTGGATTGGTATAATATGTCTATAAATCGGCTTGAATAAGAGGAGTAAAATGTGCAGATTACCGATAATCATATACTGCACAGACAGGACTCTATATTTTCAGCCTGCTCAATTTTGAATTAAGGGAGGAATTTCTGGATGGGAGAGAAAATGCAGTTTACAGAACTGGATCAGTATCTGTTCGGGCAGGGAACTCATTACGACATCTATAAGAAATTAGGAGCTCATCCTACCACACAGCATCGCAAGAAGGGTGTCTATTTTGCAGTCTGGGCACCGAATGCAAGATATGTTTCTGTAATCGGTGATTTTAATAACTGGGATAATCAGGCAAATCCAATGAACAGAGTCGGTGAGATCGGAGTATATGAGATCTTTGTTCCGGGTGCCAAAGTTGGAGATCTGTACAAATTCTTTATTGTCGGATATCATGGAGAAGAACTTTATAAGGCAGATCCATACGCAAATGAAGCAGAACTCAGACCGGGAACGGCATCAAGAATTACAGACATTACGGATTACAAATGGAAAGATACCACCTGGATGAAGAAGCGTCCGGAATTTGACGAGAAACGTGAACCGATGGCAATCTATGAAGTACATCCGGGTTCCTGGAAGAAACATCCGGCAGAGAATGAGGATGATCCGGGATTTTATAATTACCGTGAATTTGCACATGAACTGGCGGCCTATGTCAAAGAGATGGGATATACTCATGTAGAACTTATGGGAATTGCAGAGCATCCATTTGACGGATCCTGGGGATATCAGGTAACAGGATATTATGCACCGACTTCCAGGTATGGTACTGCACAGGATTTCAAATATATGGTGGATTACCTGCACAGAAACAAGATCGGTGTTATACTCGACTGGGTTCCGGCTCATTTCCCGAAGGATGCACATGGACTTGCCAATTTCGATGGAACTGCTGTCTATGAGCATGAAGACCCGAGACAGGGTGAGCATCCTGACTGGGGAACCAAGATCTACAATTACGGACGTCCGGAAGTCAAGAACTTCCTGATCGCCAACGCACTGTACTGGATCGAGGAATGCCATGTAGACGGCCTCCGTGTAGATGCAGTTGCATCTATGCTCTATCTGGATTATGGCAAGAAAGATGGCGAGTGGGTTGCCAATAAGTACGGTGATAACAAGAACCTTGAAGCAATAGAATTCTTCAAACATCTGAATACCGTTGTACTTGGAAGAAACCACGGTACGGTTATGATCGCAGAGGAGTCTACCGCATGGCCGCAGGTTACAGGTAAAGCAGAGGACAATGGTCTTGGATTCTCACTGAAATGGAACATGGGCTGGATGAATGATTTCCTGGAATACATGAAACTGGATCCATATTTCCGTAAGGGCGATCACAATAAGATGACTTTCTCAATGACATATGCATACAGTGAGAGATATGTACTTGTCATTTCACATGATGAGGTCGTACATCTTAAGTGTTCCATGCTGAACAAGATGCCGGGATATCCGGATGACAAATTCAAGAACCTTAAGGCAGCATATGCGTTTATGATCTTCCATCCGGGCAAGAAACTTCTGTTTATGGGTCAGGACTTCGGACAGCTTCGTGAGTGGAGTGAGGAGAGAGAACTTGACTGGTATCTTCTTAAAGAGGACAACCACAAGGATCTCCAGAATTTTGTCAAGACATTGTTTCATATGTATAAGAAATATCCTGCACTGTATGCAGGTGACAATGATCCAGAAGGATTTGAATGGATCAATGCAGACGATGCAGACAGAAGCATTTTCAGCCTGGTTCGTAAATCACCAACCAAGAGAAATAACCTCCTGTTTGTAGTAAACTATACACCGGTAGAACGTCCGGATTATCGTGTTGGCGTTCCGAAGAAAAAACAGTACAAACTTATCATGGATGAGCATGGACTTCTGGACAAACCGAAGGTATTCAAGGCAGAAGCACAGGAGTGCGACCACAGAGAATTCTCTTTTGCATATCCGCTTCCTGCATATGGAATTGCTGTTTTTACATACTAAATTTTGTTGTAAAAGGTCTTGCAATTTCAGGAAATATGGTTTATACTGAGCGCGAATTACAAAGTAAATAGGAATTGATAATAAGATCTCGAAAGGAGAACTAAGATGAAAGTATCCAATATTAAAGACGTTGAGAAATTTTTCGAAGTAGTAGATAGCTGCGCAGGTAGAGTAGAACTTGTAACAGGTGAGGGAGACAGACTGAACCTCAAATCCAAATTATCCCAGTATGTATCTCTGGCAAACATCTTCTCAGGCGGAGAGATCCCGGAACTTGAGATCGTTGCTTACGAGAAAGAAGACATTGATAAACTTCTGAACTTCATGATCAACGGCTGATCAGACAATAAATGCAGTGGGGGCGTGACTGGTTCATGTCCCCATTACCATATTAAAAGGTAAATTTAACCAGGGGGTGCATGCACTTCCTGGTCAAGCTACGTTATGAGTTAGCTTAATGAAACAATCGAAATAAGAAAGGACATGCATATATCATGGAAAGAACAAAAATTGATATTATCTCCGGTTTCCTTGGAGCCGGTAAAACAACACTGATCAAAAAACTTCTCAAAGATGCTTTCAAAGGTGAGCAGGTTGTACTGATCGAGAACGAATTTGGTGAAATCGGTATTGACGGTGGATTCCTTAAAGAAGCAGGAATTGAGATCCGTGAGATGAACTCCGGCTGTATCTGCTGCTCACTGGTTGGCGATTTTGGTGCATCCCTTAAGGAAGTTATCAGCAAATATCATCCGGATAGAATCCTGATCGAGCCATCAGGTGTCGGCAAACTGTCAGATGTTATCAAAGCAGTTCAGGGTGTTGCAGAAGAGACAGGACTGGTTCTTAACAGCTACACAACTGTTGTAGATGCAAAGAAATGCAAAATGTATATGAGAAACTTTGGTGAATTTTTCAATAACCAGGTTGAATATGCAGGTGCGATCATCATGAGCCGTACCGATATCGTAGATGAAGCAAAAGCACAGGCTGCAATGGAGCTTCTTCGTGAGATCAACCCGAAGGCAGCAATCATCACCACACCGATCGAGAAACTGGAAGGTGCAAAGATCCTGGAAGTTATGGAACATCCGGTATCTCTGGAGCAGGAAATGATGGAAGAAGAAGTTTGCCCGGAATGCGGACATGTTCACGAGCATGGACATCACCATCATGACCATGATCACGAGGAGCATGAACATCATCATGACCACGATCATGAGGAACATGAGCACCATCATCACGACCATGACCATGAAGAGTGTGGCTGCGGACATGATCATGACCACGATCATCATCACGATCACGACCATGAAGAATGCGGCTGCGGACATGACCATCATCACCATCATCATGCAGACGAAGTTTTCACAAGCTGGGGCCGTGAGACAATTAAGAAATACACAAGAGAAAATCTTGAAAAGATCCTTGAGACACTGTCTGAGACAGAAGAATATGGAATCATCCTTCGTGCGAAAGGAATGCTTCCGGCAGAAGACGGAACATGGATCTACTTTGATATGGTTCCGGAAGAAACAGAGATCCGCAGCGGGGCACCGGAATATACAGGACGTCTCTGCGTAATCGGTTCCAAACTCAACGAGGACAAACTGGCTGAGCTTTTTGGCCTGTAATAACGGAGGATCATACAGACTATGGAAGAAATCAAAGTGCCGATTTATTTAATGACAGGTTTCCTTGAAAGTGGAAAGACTTCTTTCCTGAATTTTACTCTTCAGCAGGATTATTTCCACATTGATGGAAAGACCCTTCTGATCCTCTGCGAAGAAGGAGAAGAAGAATACGATGAGGCTGCACTCAAAAAAAATAATACAGTTGTAGAGATCATCGAAAGTGAAGAAGAATTCACTACTGAGAGACTGGTAGCAATGAGTATCCTTCATCAGCCTGAACGTGTTATCATCGAATATAATGGAATGTGGCTGGTAAGCAATTTCGAAAAAATGCAGCTTCCGGAAGGATGGGGCGTAGAACAGCAGATCACCTGCGTAGATGCCAGCACTTTCCAGATGTATATGGCAAACATGAAATCCATTTTTATGGACATGATAAAAAATACTGACATGGTTATTTTCAACCGCTGCAAAGAAGACGATCCGCTGCCGACTTACCGTCGTGGGATCAAGGTTGCGAACCAGAGAGCAGAAGTCATCTTTGAGGATGAAGAAGGCGAGATGGGAGATATTTTCCAGGATGAGATGCCATTCGATATGGATGCACCGGTCATTGACATCCTGCCGGAAGATTATGGTATCTGGTTTGTAGATGCAATGGACCATCCGGAAAATTACGAAGGAAAAACCGTCAAATTCAAAGCAAGAGTCATGAAACCGCGCGGAATGGGAAGCAAATTCTTTGTTCCGGGACGTACCGCAATGACCTGCTGTGCAGATGACACAACATTCCTTGGCTATGTATGCAAGAGTGCTTATGCGCCGAAACTGGCCCCGGGATCATGGATAGAAGTCACTGCAAAAGTTGCTATAGAGAAGAGAAACGAGTACCAGGGAGAAGAAGGTGTCGTTCTCTACGCAGATCATGTAGAAATCTGCGAGCCACTGGCAGATGAAATGGTTTACTTTAATTAAGCGAGGAAATTTGAATGTACTTGATCGTAGGTTTGGGAAATCCCGGAAGGCAGTATGAAGCGACACGCCACAACATGGGATTTGATGTGATTGACAAACTGGTAGAAGAATACCAGATCCCACAGGGCGGTGTGAAGTTTAATGCCATGTACGGCAAGGGGATCATCGGAGGGCAGCCTGCTCTCCTGATGAAACCTCTGTCCTATATGAATCTCAGCGGAGGTCCGGTCCGGGAGATGGCAAACTACTTCAAAATTGACCCGGAAACAGAGATGATCGTGATCTATGATGACATCGATCTGGATCCGGGCCAGCTTCGTATCCGCAAGAAGGGAAGTGCCGGAGGGCATAATGGAATCAAAAATATCATTCAGGAGCTCGGTACACAGAAATTTGTGCGTATCAAAGTCGGTGTAGGTGCCAAGCCGCAGGGCTGGGATCTTGCGGATTATGTTCTTGGAAGATTTGGAAGTGAAGACCGCAAACTCGTTGATGAGGCGCAGGACCGTGCATGCAAGGCAGTGGAACTGATCCTGTCCGATGGCCCGGATGCCGCCATGAATGAATTCAACAAGAAACCGGGGGTTGTATGAAAACATTTTTGCATCCTCTGCAAAATCTTGCAGAGATGGAAGCAATTTATACAAAAGCAAAAAGTAATCGTGGAATACTGGAGATAAGTGGTTGTATGGAGTCCCAGAAAGCTCATTTAATATATGGGCTTTCCGGGCTTTTTACATCTCACCTGATTTTGGCAGAAGATGAGAAAGCTGCGAAGGAACTGTACGAGGATTATCGTTTTTATGATAAGAATGTATATTACTATCCGGCGAAAGATCTGCTCTTTTTTCAGGCAGATATTCATGGAAACCTTCTGATCCGCCAGAGAATGCGTGTGATCAAAGCTCTGCTGGAACAGAAAGAAAACATCACTGTTGTCACGAGTATAGACGGATGTATGGATTATCTTCAGCCGTTTGACAAAATAGAAAAACAGCTGATCCATTTTCGAAATGACAGTACGCTGGATATGGATAAACTCAAAGATGCGCTTGTGCATATGGGTTATGAGCGTGTAGGTCAGGTGGAAATGCCGGGACAGTTTTCTGTCCGGGGCGGCATTGTGGATATTTATTCCCTTACCGAAGAAAATCCGTGGAGGATCGAACTCTGGGGAGATGAGATCGACTCGATCCGTACGTTTGACTCACAGAGCCAGCGTTCCCTGGAAAATCTTGACGAGATCATGATCTATCCGGCGACAGAACAGCCGGCAGAAAAGGGCGGCGTTTCTTTTCTTGATTATTTTGCAGAAAAAAACAGTCTTGTTTTTCTTGATGAGCCGAACCGCCTGGAGGAAAATGCCAGAGCAGTAGAAGAGGAATTTCGTCAGAGCTGTGAAAACCGTCAGCAGAAAGGTGAAGAAAATATTTCCCAGAACTGGATGTGCAGATGGGAAGATCTGAATCACAAGCTGAATAATCGAAACTGCATTTCTGTATCACTGATGGAACCAAAGAGGGCAGACTGGAAGATTACAGAGCAGTTTAACCTGACAGTCAAATCCATGAGTTCTTATCAGAGTAGTTTTGAACTTCTCGTCAAAGATCTCCGACAGTACAAGAAACAGGGATATCAGATCGTGCTTCTTTCCGGTTCAAGGACAAGAGCGGAGCGTCTTGCGAAGGATCTGCAGGATGAGGGATTAAGTGCTTTTTACGGGCAGGATTTTGACCGTGTGCTGGAACCGGGCGAGATCATGGTCGCTTATGGTCATGCACGTAAGGGATTTGAATATCCGTTTATCAAATTTGCGATTATCACAGAAACTGACATTTTTGGAAAAGAGCAGAAGAAGCGTAAGAAAAAGAAAGAATACAATGGAAAACGTATTCAGGATTTCTCGGAACTTTCGATTGGAGATTTTGTAGTTCATGAAAAACATGGGCTGGGAATCTACCGTGGTATTGAGAAGGTTGCGGTGGATAAAGTTGCAAAAGATTATATCAAGATCGAATACCGCAACGGCAGTAATCTGTATATCCTTGCAACACAGCTTGATGCGCTTCAGAAATATGCGGGATCGGAGACTGCAAAACCGCCGAAGCTGAACCGTCTTGGCGGTCAGGAATGGAAAAAGACAAAATCCAGAGTGAAAGGTGCAGTCCAGAATATCGCGAAAGAACTGGTGGAACTTTATGCGGTCCGCCAGGAAAAAGAAGGGTATGTATGCGGTCCGGATACTGTATGGCAGAGAGAGTTTGAAGAAATGTTCCCGTATGAGGAAACTGAAGATCAGCTTGCTGCGATTGAGGACACCAAGAAAGATATGGAAAGTACCAAGATCATGGATCGTCTTGTGTGCGGAGACGTTGGATATGGCAAGACAGAGGTTGCGCTTCGTGCGGCGTTTAAAGCCGTGCAGGAGAGCCGGCAGGTCGTTTACCTGGTACCTACTACCATTCTTGCACAGCAGGTCTATAACACCTTTGTACAGCGTATGAATGAGTTTCCGGTACGTGTGGATCTTCTGTGCCGTTTTCGTACACCTTCTCAGCAGCAGAAGACGATCAGTGATCTCAAAAAAGGACAGGTTGACATAATTGTAGGAACACACAGAGTCCTGTCAAAAGATGTCACTTTCAAAAACCTTGGTCTGCTGATCATTGACGAGGAACAGCGTTTTGGCGTTGTCCATAAGGAAAAGATCAAGCAGCTCAAGAAAGACGTTGATGTACTGACACTGACGGCAACGCCGATTCCACGAACACTTCATATGAGTATGATAGGGATCCGTGACATGAGTGTTCTGGAGGAGCCGCCGATGGACCGCGTTCCGATCCAGACTTATGTTATGGAGTACGATGAAGAGACTGTCCGTGAGGCAATCAACCGAGAGCTCCGAAGGGGCGGTCAGGTTTATTATGTATACAACAGAGTCAATGATATTGCGGATGTGGCGGCGCGTCTTTCCAAACTGATCCCGGATGCGCGGATTGATTTTGCGCATGGACAGATGAGTGAGAGAGAACTGGAAGCGGTTATGTATGCGTTTATCAATGGTGAGATCGATGTGCTTGTTTCCACAACGATCATAGAGACGGGGCTTGATATTTCAAATGTAAATACCATGATCATCCATGACTCAGACCGTTATGGATTGTCACAGCTGTATCAGCTTCGAGGAAGGATCGGACGTTCCAACCGTACCGCATATGCATTTCTGATGTACCGAAGGAATACGATGCTCAAAGAGACAGCAGAGAAACGACTGTCTGCGATCCGTGAGTATACAGACCTCGGAAGTGGATTCAAGATCGCGATGAGGGACCTGGAACTTCGTGGTGCAGGTAATCTTCTTGGTGCGGAGCAGCACGGACATATGAATGCTGTCGGATATGATCTCTACTGCAAGATGCTCAGTGAGGCGGTCAAGGAGGCAAAGGGAATCCACACGATGGAGGACTTTGAAACAACGATCGATCTGAATATGGATGCCTTTATTCCGGATACCTATATCAGCAATGAGTACCAGAAACTGGACATCTACAAGAGGACAGCAGGGATTGAGACAACGCAGGATTATGATGATATGCTGGAGGAACTTCTGGATCGATTTGGAGAGCCGCCGAAGGCAGTGCTGAACCTTCTGACGATTGCCCGGATCAAAGCTCTTGCACACAGAAGCTATGTGACGGAGATCAAGCAGATGGGCAAAGATCTGAAGATCACTTTGTATGAGCGTGCGAAACTGAATCCGGCAGGCTTCCCGGAACTGATGCAGAAATACAGACGCGGACTTCAGTTCAAGAATGAGCAGGAACCGAAATTTATTCTGACACTGGTCGGAAATCTTCTGACAGCACTTACGGATTTTCTGAATGAACTGGAGAAACTGGTGGAGGAGTAAAGTCAGTCAGGAACGAAACGTGTCTATTTTGTGAAAAAACAGCGTTTCTTATGGATAATCCTTGCCCTGAAGGGGAAAAAAGTTTATACTCATACTATTGAATTCAGGTAATCATGGAGGAAAATATGAAGGAAATGACAAAAAAAACAGCCGTTGTTGCTATGGCAGGCATTATGGCTGCAGGAATGCTTACCGGATGCGGTGAGAAGAAATTAGACGGAAGCAAGACGGTTGCTACAGTAGATGGAACAGAGATCCCGCTGGGCGTTGTAAGCCTTTCTGTCAGAGACGGTCAGATGCAGACAGAAGCTATGTACAGAAGTTATATGGGCGGCTCTGATTTTGATATCTGGGATACAGAAGCAGAGAAAGGCAAGACCTATGGTGAACAGCTTGTAGAACAGGCCCTCGAAGACGTAGAACTTATGTACATCATGAAAGAAAAAGCAGCTGATTATGATGTAGAACTGACAGATGATGATGAGAAAGCAATCGAAGAAGCAGCCGCTTCCTTTATGGAAGCAAACTCTGATGAGGCAATTGCAGACCTGGCAGTTACAGAAGATCAGGTCAAAACCTTCCTGGAACTTGAGACATACAAACAGAGAATTCATGATCCGATCATTGCAGATGTAGACAAGGATGTTTCTGATGAGGAAGCACAGCAGTCTTCTTTCAGTTATGTAAGTATCAGCACAGCAGATTTAAGCGATGATGAGATTAAGCAGAAGAAAGAAGATGCACAGAAGATCCAGGATGAACTGACCAAGGATCCAGAGGGAGATTTCGATGAGATCGCCAAATCTGTAGATGATTCTTATTCTTCACTGGAAGGTACTTTTGATGCAAATGATACCAGTGATGATGAAGATTCCGAGAATGAGGATTCTGAGGAAGACAGCAGTACATCCAGCAGTACTTATCCGGATGAAGTGATCAAAGTCCTCAGAACACTCGATGATGGAGAAGTTGCTCCGGACGTGATCGAAACAGATACAGCATACTATGTTGTAAAACTGAATCAGAAAAACGATGAAGAAGCAACAGAGACCAAGAAAGAGTCTATCATTTCTACAAGAGAGCAGGATCTGTATACAGAGACTACTGACAAGTGGATGGAAGATGCAGATATCAAAGAAGAGAAGAAAGTTCTCAAGACTCTCAAAGTAACAGATAACCATAAATATAATCAGCCAACCGCAACACCGGAGCCGACCGAGGAAGCTGCTGATACAACAGAAGATACTGAGGTAACAGAGACACCGGAGGCAGACGCTACTGAGACTCCAGAAGTTACAGAGGCAGCAAGTGCTACAACAACACCGGAAGCTACTGAGGCAGCAAGTGCTACAACAACACCAGAAGCTACGGAAGCACCTTCCTACAGCACAGACACATCTCTGACAGTCAAAGACGGAGATACTGTAAACATTGATTATGTTGGTAAGATCGATGGTACAGCATTCGATCGTGGAAGCACTGATGGAAAGGGAACAGACCTTGTGATCGGTTCTGGAAGCTATATTGATAACTTTGAAGATCAGCTCGTAGGTGCTCACCCAGGAGATGAAGTAGAAGTAACCGTAACCTTCCCGGATGATTATGGTGTGGATGAGCTTAATGGAAAAGAAGCAGTATTTGATGTTACTGTGAATGGAATTTACGAATAAAAAATCGTAAAAATCGGAGCCCCGCAGCATTCGCTGCGGGGCTCTATTATGTAAGGATATTAAATTTCCTCCGCATTATCCTCAGAAAAACTTCCCGTCACATGGATACCATTGATCTCAACATCACCCTCCATCGGAATCACGATACATTTACGTCCATCAATAATCTGGGTTTCAATTAACGCCGCGCGGTCCGGGTCTACGTGGATGACGACATCCGGGGTTTTGATCTCGGTCCGGCGGGTGTTGGTAATGTTGGATACCATCAGGGATGCATTCTCACCGGCGGTGGCTTCGTAGCACTGGTCGAAAGTTTCCATTTTTTCTTCTTCGACACCGCATTCCTCGAAGAGACGTTTCACTTCTGGTTTGGTGAGAACAGCGGGTTCAGGAGAATCCTTCTGTGCTTCAACCCATTCGTTCAGTTTTTCGTGGATATTCATGACGGTATCGTAAGCACAGTCCTCGCCCAGAGTTTCTTCTACAAGGGCATTAAAAGAATCCCTTTGGCTTCCGGCAGACAGCGGTGTATCGCAGCCAAACAGTTCATCTACGAAAGTA
This sequence comes from Blautia intestinihominis, assembly GCF_040096655.1. Taxonomy (NCBI): domain Bacteria; kingdom Bacillati; phylum Bacillota; class Clostridia; order Lachnospirales; family Lachnospiraceae; genus Blautia; species Blautia intestinihominis. Next base: position 48,367 of record NZ_JBBMEI010000016.1, read on the forward strand.
CTGCGGAGCTGTTCTGCGTTCTTGGAGTAGTAGAGAAGTCCGTGGATATCTGTACTGCGGTCATTAAATACCGGGAACAGGAATCCAAGATCCGGCATTTCTACGATCCAGTCACGGATGCGGTCCTCGATATTGTTGGTTTCTGCATTGTAGCAGAGACCTGCTTTGGAAAGGTTTACAGGGCAGATGCTGCACAGAATATGATCATAGATCTCATCGGAAGCATCAAACATTTCCTGACCATCAGAAGATTTACCAGGGATATCGTATACAGCGTGGATCAGGATGATATAATAATTCTCACCGTAATCGTAAGATTCGATCACTTTGTCATAGAATTCATCCAGGATAGCATCATCCTGTAACTTACTGCCGCGCAGACGAAGAAGGAATTCCTGTGTGCCGCCTTCTTTTTCCTGCTCGAGAGGAAATTCCATATTGATCAGGTTCTTGCCGACAGTACCGGAAAGAGTTTTCTTGAAGATTTCAAAGTATTTGAACATTTCTTCTTCGGAGAGAGAAAGAAATGCTTCTTTCAGCTTGGTCTTTTTGTTTTTTTCTCCGTCAACGTAGCAGCCGCAGATTCGTGTGATGGCGCAGTTGTTGGGGGTAAACTGTTTCTTGATTTCTGATATTTCTTTTTTATTCATAATAAAACTCCTCGTGTTTGAAAGTATAGAAGGTATTTTTGCCAGAAAAAAAGGGCCTTGCGGCCCTTTTTAACAGCTTAGATCTTGGAATAACCGAAGCCATTTACCAATGCATCCAGTTTCTGTTTCTGGGCACATAAAGGACAGGTGGAAGCAGGATACGAACCATAATTTGGAAGATCCCTGTGATCAAAAATACTATAAACAGGCAGTCCGGCAATATTGGTAGCTGCACTGAAAATTGCAGCGATACCACGGATCGTGCCGCCGTAGTACAAGATACTCTCGATCGCACGGGACAGAGTTTCGCCTGTTGTGATAGAACCATCCAGGATCAGGATGTTCTTGTTCTTGATCATTGGCTGGATATTGTCACGGAAAATGATCTGACCAGAGTTATTGTATTCCGGAGCAGTGATATAAATAGTCTGGTGTGAGTTCATAGAATATACACCAGCTCTGGTAAGTGTCTCTGCCAGGTATGCACCGACAACCTCCAGTCCGCTCATACAGATGATCGTATCAACAGGAATACTTGTTTCATAGTTGGCAGCCAGTGCCTCTGCGACACGAAGTGCCTCTGAACTTCTGGAACGCATAGTGGTAAGGTCCAGATAATGGGTGATGTGAGACTGCGGTGTTGCAAAATGTCCAGGAATTACCTTAAGCTGAATTTTCTTGTCGCCGCGTGCACTGATTTTGGTCATTCTTGATTCCATAAAAATCCCTCCCTTATAAGCATTATAAGATTTCTGTGCGGAATGCTTCCGCAATTCCACTGAGCTGATAACGGTCAGCAAGATCCTGAATTCCGGTCATGATCTCTTCACGGCTGAAATTGTGGACTTCCAGGAAGTCATCGTCCTTTCCATTAAGATTATAATAAAAAAGAAGACCGATCTCCAGATTCTGGCGGTCACCATCACAGGTCATTTCGTATAACTGGTTCTCTGCCTCGTCAATCTTACCCTCATCGGTCAGAGCGATCAGATTCTCAAGAGTCGTTCTGGCAGTACTGTCTTCGATCACTTCCGGGGTAAGCTCGGATGCGCTTACCTGAAACAGCATTTTCATAACAGCATGAACCATTTCACGGATCTGGCGCAGTATAAAATCATCCTGAAGCATATGGATTCTCCCTTCTGAATCAAAATTTATTGCAACCATTATCACGTGAACAGTTACAATTTTTTATAAAATATCTATTCTTAGATTACCACAAACGACACCATTCTACCAGTGAAAATTTATTCACAATATTGTGAATTGAACGACAAATGTAACTGTTCACAGGTAGTATCCCGCGAGGTGTTTTGCAATGAATAATGGCAAAATCCCGAGACATACGGGGCAAAATGCCATCACCGAAGGTGATTTGGAATGCATTTTGACCAAGTTGCTGTGAACGGAGTGAACAGTAACCGACAAATTAAAAATGCTGTTTCCACGGGTCTGATGTATTTTTGGGCAGTTATTGCAGAATACTATATTATATACATGTTACAATTGTTAAAAAAATATTTCGTAATAATTAAGAAAATATGATATAATCAGATAAAAAAATAATTGCAGGATGGAAACATGAGAAAAGGAATTCATTTGACAATAGGCATTTTATCAGGGATTCTGTTTACACAGAATATCTGGGCACAGACATTGAAAGAACCGGTGATCGAATCACAGGCTGTAGTTGTAATGGATATGGACAGTGGAGATATTTTGTATGAGAAGAATGGAAAAGAAAAATTATATCCCGCAAGTATTGTAAAACTTCTGACAGCACTGGTGACAGCGGAGGAAGGAAAGCTGGATGATATCGTTATTTTTTCGTACGATGCTGTCTATGGAGTGGAAGAAGGGAGTGGAAATGCACTTCAGTTAGAAACGGGCGATAAACTGACAGTAGAAGACTGTATGTATGCAATGCTGTTGAAATCTTCCAATCAGGCGGCTAATGCGCTTGCGGAATATGTTGCCGGAAGTAATGAGAAATTTGCAGAACATATGAATGAAAAGGCACAGGAACTGGGATGCACAGACAGTAATTTTGTGAACCCTTCCGGACTAAATGCAGAAGAGCAGAAGGTTACAGCGGAAGATATGGCCAAGATCGCAGCAGCCGCTTTTTCTAATGACACTGTAAGGGAAATTGCATCGGCAAAGACATACCAGCTTCCGGTAACTTTGAATAATCCGAACGGCTGTATCGTTGAAATGGAACATCAACTTTTGAATGGGACAGACTATTTTTATAAGTATGCCTATGCAGGAAAAACCGGTTACACGGATGCTGCAGGAAATACCTTAGTAACAGCGGCCAGGAAAAACGACAAAAATCTGATTGCAGTAGTATTAAAAAGTGAGATGACGCATTATACAGATACGATCAAGCTTTTTAATTATGGATTTGCATATCTGGAACAGCAGACACAGGAGACGGAAGCAGAGGAAGAATCTGTCGACACGGAAAAAGTGAAGACAGTTCCGGAAGAGCAGAAGAAAACGACACCAGATCATACAGTTATAAATGTAGTGAAAGGGATATTTTTCCTGATAATACTCTATGGCGCAAGTCTGATATTCAGACGTAAAAAAAGCAGACTTCAAAAAAAGAGAAAAAATATCAAGAAAGCTGGAAATGGCAGTAAAAAAAGCAAAAAGAAAAGCAGAAAATAATAAGAAGATTCCTTAAATTTCTTTACGGGCAAAATTGAGAATGGTATAATATAATCTTATAGGAGACGCAAAGAAGTATGCAAAAGGAAGGATGCCATGGAAGCACAAAACGAAAATGATATAACCAGGCATGAATGGGAAGTCATGCTCAAAGAACTGAAGAAGGTATTTTCAATTGTACGCCTTCTTAACGAGGAGGAACTGCGGACCGGAAGGCTTCAGGGAAGTACAGATATGGCAGAGGGATGTGAATGCTATGCACTCTGGAATAAGAATTCCCGTTGTGATAACTGCATTTCCAGGGCGGCCTTTGCAGAAAAAGGTAAGAGAACAAAACTTGAATTTATAGATGATGGCATTTTCCAGGTAGTGTCCAAATATATTAAGATTGATGGCGTTCCATACGTGGCAGAACTGGTAAACAAACTGGACGGAGATGCGCTGGTAAGCAAGCAAGAGCGCGATGAGATGCTCAAGAAACTGATCCGGTATGACAGAGAGCTGTATATGGATGCATTGACAGGTGCATATAACAGGCGTTACTATGAGGATCAGCTCAAATCTGTTGATATGGTCGCCGGGGTTGCAATGATCGACCTGGATGACTTTAAGTTTTATAATGATACTTATGGACATAATGCAGGAGATCTTGTCCTGGAGACGGTTGTCAAGATCATACGAAACAATATCCGTAAGACAGATATGCTGGTTCGATTTGGCGGTGATGAATTTCTTCTGGTAATGCCGGATATTCTGGAATCCTCTTTCCGCAAGAAACTGAAACAGATACAGGAAGCAATACATATCGCAGAAGTACCCGGGTATTTACAGCTTCGTATGTCTGTCAGCATAGGCGGAGTATTGTCTACACGCGGGACAATAGAGTCAGCGATACGCAGGGCAGACCAGTATATGTATCAGGCAAAGACAACCAAAAACATGGTAGTGACTGAGGGAGACCTGCTGCACGAAACACCGGCACTGACAAATACCTCATCCATTCATAAATATAAGATTCTGATCGTCGATGACTCAGAGATGAACCGAGAGATCCTGTCAGCAATTCTCGGAGATGAATTTGAGATCCTGGAGGCAGAGAATGGGGAGGAATGTATTTCTATCATCAGGAAATATGGAACCAGTATCTCGCTTGTGCTTCTCGATATTGTGATGCCTGTCATGGATGGATTTGAAGTTCTGGAGTTCCTGAATAAATATCAGTGGATCGATGATATTCCGGTGATCATGATCTCCAGTGAGGATTCTGCGACCAGTGTCAAAAAGGCCTACGCGATGGGGGTATCGGATTACATCAACAGACCATTCGATGCAGAAGTTGTTCATCGGAGAGTATTTAATACGATCAAACTTTATGCGAAGCAGCGCAAGCTGATCGCCCTGATCACCAATCAGGTATATGAGAAAGAGAAGAATAACCGTATCCTGATCGAGATTTTAAGCCAGATCGTAGAATTCCGAAATGGAGAAAGTGGACGACATGTCCTGAATGTAAATATCCTGACAGGAATCCTTCTGGAACAGCTGGTTCAGGTTACGGATAAGTACAATGTTTCATGGTCAGACAGACTGATGATCACGACAGCAGCTTCTCTTCACGATATCGGAAAAATCGGCATTGATGACAAGATACTGAACAAGGCAGGTAAGCTGACACCAGAGGAGACAGAGATCGTCAGGGAACATACAGTGATCGGTGCATCCATGCTGGAAAACATGGAAATCTTCAAGGACGAAGAATTTGTCAAGATTGCTTATCAGATATGCAGATGGCATCATGAGAGATATGACGGTAAAGGCTATCCAGACGGATTGAAGGGAGATGATATTCCTCTTTCCGCACAGGTCGTTGCACTGGCAGATGTTTATGATGCGCTTGTCAGCAGGCGGGTTTATAAGAAGAAGTATACGCACAGAGAAGCAATGCGAATGATTCTTAACGGCGAATGTGGAGCCTTCAATCCGATCCTTCTGAAGTGTCTTGTAGAAGCACAGGAGAAGGTAAGGGACAGCATCGTAGTAAGTGAAGATTACAATGCTTCTTATAAACGCAATATAATGAGAGAATTGGAAGAATATGAAAGTACCAAAGAACATCTGATGGAATCTATCACACAGGATATCCAGAAAGAATGTTCAGAAATTGAAAATGATACAGACCTTGATTTTATTGGGGGGGGGGGCAAAACGGAAATATGATTGACAAACACGTAAACTCTTACCTCAGAAAATGTCTGACTGATAAAGATCACAGGGGTATTAATTAATCATAATGCATTTTACCAATAAGAATTAAAGGAGAATATACAGAATGACAGTTAGAGAAAGTTATGAAAAAATGGGCGCAAATTATGACGGAGTTTTATCCAGACTTGGAAATGAAATGCTGATCAAGAAATTTGCTGTAAAATTCCTCAAAGACCCAAGCTTCCAGGATCTTACAGATGCAATCGAGCAGGGGGACGCAGAACGCGCATTCCGTGCTGCACATACACTGAAAGGCATATGTTTGAACCTTGGCTTTGACAATCTTTACAAACCAGGTGAAGCACTGACAGAGAAACTTCGCGGAAGAGAACTGAATGGATATGAGGCATTATACGCAGAAGTAAAAAATCAGTACAACAAAACAGTAGAAGCGATCAATGAGATTGCTGAGTAAATACAAAAATCGGTATCGACCGGACACAGAATGTTCGATCGGTACCGATTTTTTTGTAATAATTTTACTGCATCTGTTTCATGGCCTCATGTAGAAGCGCAAGGCTCTCGGGAGATGGATCTACATAAGGTGAGTCGATCAGATAATCTTCCAGAGTTTTCAGATTCTTTTCTGTACATGGAACACCAAGTTCTTCGAGTGTAAGCGGCATATCCATTCCGCGCATGAATTCTTTGAGTTGTTCTTTCTGCTCACTGAGTTTGTTGTAATATAACTGTGTGAACAGAGCGACGGCTACGATTTCACCGTGGAGCGCATCTTTGGCTTCCTGTGTAAAGAAGGTACGGACACCGTCATACATCATGTGTCCAAGTGCGGACTGGCTGAAACTTTTGGTGATATTGGCGATCACGCCGGTAACTGCAATGTTGATGAAAGTGACATCTTCCAGTGCTTTTGTTACTTTGTGATGGCGGTTGTCTTCAACAGCAGCAGGACCGTATTTTTTAAGAACATCATAAGTATATTCTGCCATTTTGTAGGCAGTAAAAAGATCGAATTTGTTGTCATCAAGTGTCATGACAGGCTTGCCGTTTTGGATCTCGATCTTTTTGGCCATGGCATCGAGGATTCCGGCAGCAGTGTAGCGAATCGGACATTTGGCGATGACATCCATATCCACCAGAACGGCATCAATTTCATGTTCGAATCTCCAGCAGGTTTTCTTGGCACCTTCCGGAGTGTACATGACACTCATGCTTGTAAAGGCTGCGCAGGTGGCGATGGAGGTAGGAATATTGACAGTTCCCAGACCGGCTGTCTCCGCGACTGCTTTGGAAAAGTCCATGATCTTGCCGCCGCCGATGCCGACAACTTCATCACAGTCGGCAGAGAGGCATCTGTCCGCATATTCTTTTGCTGCCTCAAAACTGCATACGCCTGTGTATATATCTACAACATAATCTACACCAGCAGCGTCCAAACTCGGGAGCAGCTTTTCTTTTACAGCATCAAAAGCTCTCGGTCCCGCAACAAGAAATGCTTTTTTGCTGAATCTTGCAATCTCCTTTCCACATTCTTCCAGAAGTCCTTTTTCCTGGCGGTAACGTCCTGCTCAGAATTTAATAGCACTGTCCAATATGATCTTTTCCATGATAAGTCATCCTTTCTCTATATAAAAAAATAAGTGTTTTCTTTGGATGACAACATCATAGCAAGCGCAAAATCACGCCGCAATAAGACCTGTGTTTTTAGAATCAATTACACCCTGAATAACAAAAAAACAGACAAATTTGTCTGCTTTTTTTGGAGTGTATAGAAGTAAATTTATTTATCTTTCAAAATTCTCTTCCTGATACTTAGAAGATGATATTCCATCGCATTTCGTGCATCAATTCCTCTGTGTTCTGAAATGGCAAATGCGATCTCACGATGTTCCGGGACGGTTTCTTTGGGGCGGCGTGTGCCGGAGACGCTGTCGTATAATGCCTGCATCTGATGGATGTATGGAATCAGGTTGTGAACAGCTGTATTGCCGCTGCAGTTAGCTACTGCCTGGTGGAATTCCATGTCCTTTTTTATGTAGTTTTTGCCGGATCTTACGATGGCATCAAGTTCGTCACATAATGTGAAAAGAAGTTCGTGATCTCTGCGGGTAGCATTCTGGGCTGCCAGGGCTGCCGCATTTGGTTCGATCATGATACGAAGTTCCAACAGATCTCTTGCCAGTTTCTGCTTATCATAGATCAACGAGAAGCCAAGTGGATCATCAGAGACACCAAGCTTGTGGGAAACAAAAGTTCCGGCGCCTCTCTGAATATCCAGGATATCTCTGTCTGCCAGAAGCCTTTCGGCCAGACGGATGGTAGAGCGGCTGACTTCGAAACGCTGAGCCATCTGGATTTCATTTGGAAGTTTGGCACCAGCTTTGTAGTTTTCCATATGGAGCATGGCGACGATTGCGTCCGCGGTACGCTCCGGGAGAGATTTTTGATTTACGGTATTTATTTCTTTCATATTGAACTTCCTTTCAGTTGAAGTTCTCCTAGCGAAAAACAGTCTGGATCAGTACCATATACAGGACAGTGCCGCCGCCGATACTCAGAAGAGTGCTCTTTTTCCATTTGTGGAGCAGTACGATAAAAACAATTGCAATTGCTTCAGGAAGTCCATGTGTACTGCTTGCAGGGACGTCTTTCAGACAATAGATAACGAGAAGCCCGATTGCTGCATATGGGAGTACCGTTCCAAGGTACTTGATGAATTCCGGTGGATTTTTGCCCTCCGGGAAAATAATGAATGGGATAAAACGTGTTGCCATTGTTCCAAGGACAACTGCCGCAATGGTGCTGATCGCCTGTGTTGTTGTCATTGTCATTTCGCAGCCACCTCCGGTTTCTTTGAGAGTTTACGTTCTGCTGTAAAGCATACGATGATGAAGATCATGGACGGAACGATGAAATTGCTGCTTCGGAAGATCAGAAGGCAGACAGCGGAGCAGATCAGCCCTACCAGAGCAGGACGATGATCTTTGGCTTCTTCCCACTGGTTCAGGAACATTACAACAAACAGGGCGGTCATGACAAAATCAATTCCTGTTGTATCGAATTGGACCACATATCCGAGAAGTGCTCCCGCTGTAGCAGCAGATACCCAGTAGATCTGATTTAACAGATTGACAAAGAACATGAACCATCCCCTGTCTACATCATCCGGCGGCGTTACTGTACAGTTGACGGTGAAAGATTCATCACACATGCCGAAGATCAGGTAGAACTTTTTCCAGCCGGTATTTTTGTACTTATCCAGCATGGAAAGTCCGTAAAATAAATGTCTGGCATTGACCATCAGTGCCAGAAAGAAAGCTGCGATCGGACTGAATGCCGACAGCAGAAGATTGGCTGTCACGAATTCCATGGAGCCCGCAAAGATAAACATACTCATAAAGAATGGATACCATACGGAAAATCCCTTGCTCTGCATCATAAATCCGTAGGACATTCCCAGAAAAAGGAAACCTATACCGATAGGGATCGTGTATGGGAACGCGGCTTTAAATGCTTTTTTCTTCATTGGTTAAAAAACTCCTTGACTTTTAGTATGAATATGTATATATTTTATATATAAAATTTTTATATATAATTATTTTACATATTATTTATGGAGGTGATCGGATGTATTATCCCGTATCAGCATTACTTATAGAGTTTCTGATCCTGTCTGTTGTAGAATCACAGGATTCCTACGGATATGAGATCAGCCAGACCGTCAAGATCGTGGCTGATATCAAAGAATCTACTCTATATCCCATCCTGAAGAAACTTGAGAAAAACGGTTATCTCACAACCTATTCTCAGGAATTTCAGGGACGTAAACGCAAGTATTATTCTATCACCGATTCCGGCAAAGAACAACTGGTGTATCTTCACAAAGAATGGGTTTCTTACAGAGATACGATTGACGGAATCATTGAAGGGAGGATCAGAAATTGACCAGAGAAGAATATATGGCGAAATTGCAGAAATATCTTCGTAAACTTCCGAAGCAGGATTATGAAGATGCAATTGAATATTTTAATGAATATTTCAGTGATACGGACGAAGAAGGTCAGCAGAAACTGATGGAGGAACTGGGAACTCCGAAGGAAGCGGCTGCGGATCTGATGTGTAATCTTCTGGATAGAAAGTTACAGGAACAGGACACAGATATTGAGGAGAAAAAGAGTAAAAAAGGAATTATCACGCTCTCGGTCCTTGCAATCCTGTCAACGCCTGTGACAGTGCCGCTTTTTATCGCATTGCTTGCAGTACTTTTTGCAGTTGCGATTTGTGTTGTCTGTGTGATCTTCAGTGATTTTATTGCTGCATTCGGCGTGTTACTGATTGGTGGTAAACTGTTGCTGAGAGGACTTGTTTCCTTCCCGTATTCGTTATCAGGCGCACTGACAGTGACTGGCTGCGGACTCTTTGGAATCGGATGTGCGATCCTTCTGTATATCCTCGGAATCTATCTTTGTAAATGGACAGGCATGCTTCTTGTCAAGCTGGCCCAGGTATTAGCTGGAAAGAGGGGTAAAAATCATGAAAAAAACAAATAAGCGTTTACTGGCAGTCGGTGGTATCTTTTGTGCAGTGGGTATTCTGTTCTTTGGTGTTGGCGTTGCATCAGGCGGTAGAAATTATATAAAATCAGCAGACCTGAACAGAATCAGCGGAACTGCAACGATGGATTCAAGCGACAGTCATGCGATCTTGAGCAAGACAAAGCTCGATGCGTTTTCTGCCGTGAATATCGATCTTCGGAATCTGGATCTGGATGTAAAGGAATCCGATGATAAAAATTTTTATATTTCTTATAATATTGAAACGAATGACGGAATGCTTCCGCTTTCCTATCAGGTACAGGATGATACATTGAATATTGTGGAGAAGCAGGGGCATGAGTCGTATTCATATATCCACATTGATATTAACTTTCTTCAGGAGATGCTTGGCCAGAGCCATGTGATCGAGAACTCTAATAAGGTGACAATCTATATTCCGAAAAAAAACGACTTAAGTAGTTTTTCCTGCAAGATGGGATATGGCGATCTTGACATTGAATCTCTGGGAGTAAAAAAGGCAGTGATCTCCTGTTCTGATGGTGATGTGAAAATTAAAGACAGTGCATTGAATTCCCTTGAAATGGAGACGGAACTTGGCGATCTGCATCTCAAAAACACTTCTGTCACAAATAGCCAGATTACACTGGATGACGGAGATGTAAAAGCAGAGAACACTGTATTTCAGGGTAAAAACAAAATCACATGCAGTCTGGGAGACATCAAGCTTAGTATTCCGAAAGAAGTGGTTGAGGGTCTTTCTATAGAGGCAGAGGCAAGTGATATCGACATCCCGGAAACTCTTGGAAAAGTAATGACAGATGAGGACGATGAACAGGTACTCACCACAGAAAATAAACCACAGGATTCCCTGGAACTTAAGAGTGAGGATGGGGATATTAAGATTACTGCTGAGAAATAATACCTGTGAGATAATTCTATTTCAGAAATAACTGGAAATCTGTTATAATTGAGAAAAGATAAGGAGAAGATTATGCAAATCGATGAAGTTATAGCAGAAATTACACAAAGATGCAGAAACTATGGCGCACAGAAAATAATCCTGTTTGGGTCCAGAGCAAAAGGCACCGCAACAGAACGCAGTGATATTGATATTGCAGTGTCAGGCGTGGCATCAAGTGATATTTTTGAACTGGAGGAAGCTCTGGAAGATATTCCAACATTGTATACAATTGATCTTGTTGATCTTGATACCTGTAAAAATCAGTTATTGCTGGAGGACATTAAACAATACGGACGAGAAATTTATAAGAAGATTTGAGTCATTTCAAAACTCCCTGGATTTGTTGGCAGAAGCCAGAGAGCGTGATTTATCAGATTCGTTTGTACTCAGTGGAACCAGTGCAAAATTCAGTATTACGTTTGATCTGGCATGGAAGGTTATGAAAGACATTCTGGTACAATATTATGCAATTACCGGATTTGTTACAGGCTCTCCCAGAGAAGTACTGAAACAGTCTTTTCAGGCGAAGCTGATCACAGGTGATGAGTGGATTGATATGCTGAAAATACGAAATCAGCTTGCACATGACTATGATGGTGTGATTGTGAAAGAGCATTGCCAGACAATCATTCATCTGTATATTGATAAATTATATGATTTTAAAACAGTGGTTGAATAACTGCGCATCGCATTCTCGT